>DATBBD010000826.1:0-6077 GCA_036271175.1 Polyangiaceae bacterium
CGCGGGAACGAGCGAGAGCGGCCCCTCGTTGGTGCCCGGGACGAGCACGTCTGCGCACGTCGCTCCGTTGAAGTACGTACTTTGCGCAGCGCCGAGACATTGATCGAGCGCCGTGCACGACGCCGTCGCGAACGCGGCGAGAAACGCGGGCTCGGTGGGTCCATTCGGACCCGCGTCGCCGAGGACGCCCGAATCACCGCCTCCATTGCTCGGCGTACCACCGGTGGCCGGCGATCCCCCGAAGCCGCCGGTGCTCGAAGTCGTTCCGCCCGTTTCGACGACCCCTCCGCCACTTCCGATGGCGGGCATACCGCTCGAACCGCCACCTTGACGCGAGACGCCGCCCGAACCGGTCGGCGATGCGCCTCCGCTCGACGATGAGACACCTCCGGTGTCAGGCGAGCCACCCGAACCGCTCACGCCTCCGCTCGACCCGCTCGATGACGAGCAAGCGCCGAGCGCGACGACCAGAACGACGGGCAGACCGAATCGAATGATATTTCGTTGCAAAGGAAGATTCCCCGTCGCGACGGAGTTGAGAAAAACCCGCCCATCGGCGTTCTCGGGCGAGCGCACACTGCCGGGTCGATCGATGAATGCCGCCCGAGGACGTTTCTGTTTGAATGACGCGCTCGGTCGCGCGCGGAACGGAGTCCCGGGGTTGGACCTGCAGCGTGCTTGATTGAAGAATCCCCCCAAAGCGGCAGTAGGGGACGCCGCGCGATGAACATCGGCGATCGCGTGCCTTGTGTCGGCTCTCAGATACAACTGGACGATCGATACGCCGCCCGGCGAGCAGGGCGCATTCACCGCCGAGTGCCAATTCGGAACCGACGTGATGACGGGCGCCTCACGCGGCACACGCATCGATGGGGAACTGACTATTCCGTCCGGTACGATCTGCGGTTCGGCACCAAGGCCTCGGACGAGATGTGCATCCTTTTCGCGATCCAATTTGTTTCTAGATCGAGCGGAGCCCAATTCGAGAGGCACGCGCACGAGTGTCTACGAGACCCACATCGGAGCCTGCACATCGGTCTACCGAGTCGCCTTCAGTCGGTGAGACGCGATTCTTTACACGCGCGTCCGAGTTGACATAACTTGATGCGTTGAAGCATCGCCATGGCGTTACAGACCCGAACTGCGAAAGCAGATTCAACCCTTCGCCTGAGCTCGCTGACGACGAACACCGAGAGTCGCACGATCAACGCCAAAGACACGTGGGCGGAGCTCGAAGCTCGCGTCGACGAGGCGCCGGCGGACGCCAAGATCCGCGGCATGTTTTTGCGCGACGCCGCTCGGCTCGGCAACTCGGCCGAAAGCGCAGAGTCGCGGTACGTGCCTTTTTCGATGTACCCCGCGCGCGACTACATGCGGCTCTTGTTGAAGACCGCTCGCGCGAAGTTTCCGAACAAGGTGCCGGCCTGCGCGCTCCTCGAGCTCGGGCTCCGCGTGTACCCGCTCTTTGCGTCGAGCATCGCCGGAACGGCGATCTTCGCCGTCGTGAACGTCGACTTCAAGCGGCTCTGTGAGGTCGCTCCGCGCGGCTATTCGGTCACGCTGAAGCCTGGCTCGGCCAAGGCAGCTCAGATTTCCGACGCAGAAGCGACGATTCATCTCCGCGACGTGTGGATTTTTCCGGAGATCTTCCACGCCGGCGTGTGGCTCGGCGCGATGGAGGCGACGAAGGTGAAGGGCAGCATCGACGTGACGCGCCACTCGCTCAGCGACGTCGATCTCCACCTGCGCTGGCAACCGAAGTGACCGGCTCCGCCGCGCCGTCGTGTCGCGCGCGGATGAGGCTGGTGCGCGGCACGGGCCACGAGCTCAGCTGTTCGTACGCCTCGAGGTAGCTGTCGCCGATCGGTGCATCGAGCAGCGACATCGGGATGCCGAAGGCTTCGGTCAAGAGCGCGGCGTGCGGGAACAACTCCGCTGCCAGCCGATCCCGCTCGGCGCCGATCTGCGCGGCCGTGTCGCGTTCCAGGACGCCGTCCGCGAGAAGCGCACCGATCGACGATGCCAACTCTTGCAATGCGAAGAGCCGCATGAGGCGCTCGAGGACGTCGCGGGCCGTGGTGTCTTCGACCTGGTCGAGCGCCCGATTGAAGCTCTCGAGAACCAGTCGCGCCGTGTGAACGGCGACGAGCTCCGTCGCTTCCGTCAGATGTCCGTTCCAGACGTCGAAGAGGCTCGACGTCGCCATAGCGGCGCCGATCGACTGCGACAGGTGTTCATGAAGCCGGCGTTCGCGCTCCCTCGCGAGTGAAACCAGATAGTCCGTCGATTCGAGCAACGGCAAATGCGACGCCACGCGCGAGTCGCTCGGCGGCGTATACGCGCTCGAGAGCAGCAATTCCCGCGCCGACTTGATGATGAGGACTTCGTTGTCGCCCTCGGCGGTGACGATACCGTTCGTATGTACCCAATAAGTAACGATTCTGTTCGCGCAGAACAGGCCCTGCGCGCCGATCCTTTCACGGCAGATCGACATGATTCGCGTCGCGCGCGACGACACGAAGACCTTTCCGAGGGCCAAGATCCGGTTCACCTCGACGTCGTCGTCCGCGGGACGGCTTCGATACGCGTTCGCGACGTCCTCCAAGAAAAACGCGCAAGCGTAGGAGGTCGCCACGCCTTCGAAGATCGCCCGCTGCTGCGGGCGGTACGACAAGATCGACACGTCGGCGGCCCCCGGCGCAAACGTCTTCCGTTGCTGCGAATAGCCGAGCGCGAGTCGAAGGGTGCCGCGAAGCATGGACAGACCGGCGACGCTCAAACACAGCTTGCCGGCCTGCACGCGCTCCATGGACGTGAGGAATCGCTTTCGACGCGAGCCGACGTCGCTCGAAAAGACACCTTCTTCGTCGATGCGACTCCCCGCTCCCGACAGCCACTGGTGAAACGGGATGCGAACGTCGTCGAACGACGTGATCGCGTTGTCCAACGGGAAATCCGGCTTGTCACCGAGAGCAATGACGTTGACTCCGTCGCACAACGCGTCGTTCGTTCGAATGCGAACGACGAACGGAAAGACCCCGCAGTCTTGTCCGTCGACCCGAAGTCGGGCCATCACCACGGCCAACTTCGCGATGCCCTCGGCGCCCGTGTTGGGCATGAACTTCTGAGCCGCGACCGACGGCGTGTGGATGACGAAATCACGAGTCGCAGCATCGAACGTGGCGGACGTCTCGAGCGCCTGCACGTTGTTGCCGTAACCGAGCTCGGTGGCCATGAACGTGCCGACCGTGTCGAGTCGCTCGAGCTCCTCGAGGAAGGGAACGAGCTCCGGCCTACCGTTGCCGTGCTGTAAAATACTCCCGATGCACAGATTGAAGTGAATCGTCAGCAGGGTCGTTAGCGTTCCGTCGATCAGGCTCGTCCAATCGTGCAGGGCGAGCAACTTGTCGAGGTCGCCGAAGAGCTCGTCCGTTCGTAGCCCGAGCCGCTCGTTCAAGTGCAGCATGCGCCGATAAGTGAGCGCGCACTGCTCGGTGGGCCTCAGGTCTTCCACTCGACGAAAAACGTCGTCGTGGAGAACGTCGATGAGTCGCTTTTCGAACGCGCTCACCGTCCGACCACGAACAGCGCGAGCCAAGATCGCTTCGGTGGACGCGAGCCGCATGTGCGAATCCTTTCGGACCAGGCGTCGAGATCTACTCTCCACAATTTAGCGGAATCTGGATCTCTGCGATAGCTACGCCGGGGCGCTGGACCGTTAGCTTTTGCTAACGTCGCGATCGGTCGTCCCGAGCCCGATTCCGTATCCACCCGGCGTGGTCTCGATCAATGCACCGGCTTCGCCGAGCCGGCGACGGAGGGCATGAATTTGAAATCGAATGTTCACCGTGCCGTCTTGGTGCGTTCCTCTGAGAGTGCCCTCGACGAGCTCGTTCACTCCCAGCGCCCGGCCGACATTCGCGAGAAGTTTCGCCAAAATCCGGAATTGCGCGGGTTGCAGCTCGATGCGGGTTCCATCGACGGTCGCGGACTGCGAAACGAGATGGACGGAAATCGGGCCGAAACGGAGCCTCGCGGTGTATTCGCCGGACTCGAGCGACGGTGGGGGCCGCGACAGCGCACGTTCGGCGGTTCGGCTGGCGAGCGCGCCCGCGATGGCGGCGAACAGATCGTCGGCGCCGAAGGGTTTCGGGAGAAGAATCGCTCCGCAGCTCTGCAATTTGAGGGAGCGCTTCGAATCCTGCAGATTCACCGAGGTCGCCACGATCGCCGGCTTTTCTTCCCAATCACGGAACGTCTCGGTCACGTCGAGTCCGTCGCCGTCCGGAAGCTGCTGATCGAGCAGGACGACATTCCATTTACCGGGCACGTCGAGCGCCGCTTGTGCCCCCGCGAGCGTCGCGACCAACGTCACTTCCGCACCCGCCTGCTGAAGTACTCGAGCGAGGGCGACCGCGAACGCCCGTTCGTCCTCCACCAAGAGAACCGAAACACCGGCCAGACTCGGCTGAACCGCAGCGGTCACAACGATGCCGTATCAGAGCAGATCTCACGTCGGGCGAGAAGTCGGCACACGACGAATCAACGGGCAGAGAACGGAAGCGGTTACATCATTTATACCGCGCGTCGATTGGGGACGGCGATTTCGCGGATGCGGCCGCCTCCGGCACTCGCCGGGCTGGAACGGGTAACCCGAAACCGTCCACGGGTTCCCACTCGCTCGGATTCGTCATCAATCGGACTTCGAGGCGCCCACTCGAGTGGACATATTCAGGGGGCGAGCGAGCCTTCACGGACGCGCGAGCGTCGCGGCGACCCAATCCGCGTTCGCTTCGAGCGCGAAGGGTTTCGTCGAGGCGCGGTCCACCCAGTTGGGCTCCAGCGTCTCGGCGTTGTCGAGACAACTCCGCTTGTCGAACCAGCAATGGTCGGCCGAGCTCGTGACGCAGTCGACTTTTTGGACGATGATCCACCCGCTGCCGTCGTTCCGCAGGCATTGCTTACGTCCGTCGTCCGGGCACTCCGTTGCAGTGAATCCCGTCGTTTGGTCGAGGCCGGGCACCGTGGCGTTCCCGGTGTCGCCCTCGCCGTTCACCACGCGAAGCCGGCTCGTCGGCAGGGTCGCACGCGAGTCGCCGCCGTACCCGGTCGTCCACGCGGCGCGCACGCGAGCGTCGTAGTTCGACGCGAGATCGGCGAGCAGTGCGCCCTGGCTATGCCCCCACATTGCGATGCCGAGGTCGCAGTTCACGTTCGGGAGCGCGCACGCAGCGGCCAGGACGCTGGTCGTTTTCGACGTCGTGAACAGGCACGACAATTGATTTTCGTGATCGCTGAGCCATGCGATCGCGCCATTGTCGTATTCCACCGAAAGCGCCACGAAACCGCGGCGTGCCAGCGCCGCGGAGACCGCGCGCGCCGCGTGGCAATCGTAGTTCGTGCTCACGTCACCCGACACGAACGTCGTCCCGACGAAGTACAGGAACAGCGGATGCCGCGCCGGCGTTCGGTCCACCGGCTCGAACCCGAACGTTCGATACATCGTATCGCACGTCGCGCCGTCGTTCAGCGTGCCGAGATAAGTCGGTGGCGCCGCGATCTGTCTCATCGCGAATGAACCGCCGTCGAGCGCCGACGCGCCGGAATCGCGACGGGACGCGTCGCCCGAGTCCATCGTCGTCGAGGCCCCTCCCGACCCCCCCATCGCCGACCCGCCGACGCCGACGGTGCCCCCCAAATTCCCGATGGTCGACGCGTCCGGCGCGCGTCCGCCTACGCCGACCGTGCCCCCCGAATTCCCGGTCGTCGACGCGTCGGGTGCCCGTCCGCCCGCGCCATGCGTCGCGCCGCTGCCGCACCCCACGGCGATCGCCGAGCTCGCGACGAAGGCAAGCCGTGCCGTCCCGGGACGACGCGAAGCGAGGCTTCTCATCCTACGATCATAGCAGTTGGACCACCACGCGGAGCGCGGGTCGATCCGGGTGACCGCGATTGAGCTATTGGCGAGTGTACGTGAGCTGGTACGTCGAACTGCACTCGTAGAACCTCGAGTGCACTCCAAGGTTTCGAGCCCGACGTCGCGACACTCGCAGATCGCACAGCAAGCGACGGAGAGC
>DATBBD010000827.1:0-13154 GCA_036271175.1 Polyangiaceae bacterium
CATGGTCGCCGCCGCGGCCATCACCGGCGAGGTCACCGACGCTCGCGAGCTCTTCGGACTGCATTGAGAGACGGAGTCATCACATGAACGACGCCAAGCGAATCGTGATCAGCGGCCGCGGGATCCCACTCCGCGGCAACGACATCGACACCGACCGGATCATCCCTGCGCGGTTCCTGAAGACCGTCGTGTTCGATGGCCTGGGCGAGCACGCCTTCGAAGACGACCGAAAGGCGCTCAGCGAAGCCGGCAAAACGCACCCCTTCGACGACTCGCGGTTCTCGGACGCCGAGGTACTCGTCGTGAACAAAAATTTCGGGTGCGGCTCGTCGCGCGAGCACGCGCCGCAAGCGATCCTCCGGTGGAACAAGGGGATTCACGCCGTCGTCGGCGAGAGCTTCGCGGAGATTTTTCACGGCAACTGCGTCGCGCTCGGAATTCCGTGCGCGGTCGTCGACGAGAAGACTGCGGTGGCACTCGCCGCCCGCGTCGAAGCCGAGCCCCAGGCGACCGTCCGCGTCGACCTGGCGACGAAGACGGTGTCGATCGGAGACGACAGCTACCCGTTCACCATGCCGGACGGTCCTCGACAGCAATTCATGGAAGGCACCTGGGATTCGACGGCAGAATTGCTTGCCGCGAAGGACGCCGTTCGGAAGATCGCGTCGACAATTCCATACTTTCGCAACTATGCCTGAACGCGCGCGCCGGGGATGAGCCCGGGCCCTCGGGGGGCGCGCCGCCGTCGTGAAAGAGGTACTCTCACTCGAGAGATGGGCGCTACGTGGGAGGCGGGCGGTAGCGCCGGACCAACGTCCGGCGTCGTCGAGCGATCGACGAACGAGACTTTTCTTCGTGACGCGCACCGCGTCGCGAAGATGGTGAGCTTTTTCGTCAGCGCGTCGTCGAAACAAATCGAGTGGGACGAAGGACTCGTCGACTTGCTCGGAGGCGATCTCCCGGTGCCGCTCGGGCTCGACGCGTTCCTGTCGCGCGTCCACGCGGGCGATCGACCGAGAGTGAGCGAGTTCGTCTGGAGAGCGCACGGCGACGACGTCACGAGAACGTCCGAGTTTCGCATCGTGCCGGAGCGCGACGGCTACGTGCGACAAGTTCGGCTCTCCACCGAGCCGCGGCGCGGGGAGGGCGGCGCGCCGACGGGCTTCTTCGCGACGATGGTCGACGTCACCGAGTACGCGCAAGCCAAAGACGCCCTTCGCGAGAGCGAAGCGCGGTGGCGCTCCGTCGCGATCAACCCTTTCGACTTCGTCACTCTCGTCGATCGCAGCGGCGTGTTCCTGTGGGTGAACCACACCGCGCCCGGCATCCACAGAGAAGACTTGATCGGACGCGCGTCGCTCTTCGACTTCGTCGCGAAGGAGCATCACGACGTGGTGCGGGCCGCCCTCGCGCGTACCTTCGAGCAAGGTCTCCCCTCGCACTACGAGGCATACTCTCCGTCTCAGCATGCGTGGTACTCGTCCGCTGTCGGGCCGATCGTCAGGGACGGCCGGACCACGGTGGCGTCGGTGCTCTCGCGCAACATCACCGAGGCGAAGCGCGCCGAGGCCGAGCTCTTGCGGCGCGAACGCATGCTCGCCGACGCCCAGCGCATCGCCGGCGTAGGCAGTTTTTACTGGGAAAAATCGACGGGAAGGCTCGAGTGGTCGGCGGAGATGTATCGCATCTGCGGCGTGGACCCCGGGACGCCCCCGACGATCGCGCTCCACGACGCGCGCGTTCACCCCGAAGACCGCGCCCGCGTGATCGCGGCGCGGGAGCGCGCGCTCGAGACCGGCGTCGTCGAGCCCTACGAGTATCGGCTCATCCGCGCCTCCGACGGCGCCACGCGCCACGTCCTGGCGATGGGGGAAGCCCTGCAGGCGGTGGGCGAAGACGAGCGCGGCTTTCTCGGGACCACGCTCGACGTGACGGCGCGTCGCGAGCTCGAGGCGGATCTCGTTCAGAGCCGGAAGCTCGAGGCTGTCGGGCGGCTCGCGGGCGGCATCGCGCACGACTTCAACAACGTGCTGACGGCGATCATCGGCAACGTCGAGCTCGTCGCGCGAGAGACGCGCGAAGACTCCACCGCGTCCGTCTGTCTGCGGGCCATCCGCGCGGCTTCGGAGCGCGCGTCGAACCTCACGCGGCAGCTCCTGTCATTTGCCCGGCGTCAGATCGTGTTTCCGCGCGTCGTGGAACCGAATCCGTTGATCGAGGCGGTCGCCGAATTGCTTCGCCCGCTCCTCGGCGAAGAGATCCGGCTCGATTTGTCGCTCGCCAGCGACGCGTGGCCGATCCGGATCGACGTCGGGCAGTTCGAGCAACTCCTCATCAACCTCGCCGTGAACGCCCGCGACGCGATGCCGAGCGGCGGTCGCCTCACGGTTCAGACCGAGAACGTCGCGGTCGATCTCGCGCGCGGTCCCTTCGAGTTGTCTTGCGGCGACTACGTGCGCGTCCAAGTGACGGACACCGGGCACGGCATCCCGAAGGAGTTGCAGACGCACGTGTTCGAGCCGTTCTTCACGACCAAGCCCGCTGGTCGCGGTACCGGGCTCGGGCTCGCGACGTGCCACGGCATCGTGAAACAGAGCAGGGGTCACATCGAGCTCGAGAGCGCCGAAGGGCGAGGCACTCGGGTCATCGTTTTTCTCCCGCGCGCGAGTGGAAGTCGAGAAGTGGAGCGTGAACCTCGTTCGTTCGGCACGATCCCGCGCGGCGACGAAACGGTGCTCGTCGTCGAGGACGATCCCATGGTCCGCTCGCTGGCGGTCCTGCGCTTGTCCGATCTCGGCTACCGCGTGCTCGACGCCGGAACCGGCGACGAAGCGCTATTTTTGCTTCGCTCGCACGCGGGACGCATCGACATCCTCTTCACCGACGTGGCTCTCCCCGATCTGCGCGGACCGGACCTCGCCGCGACGCTTTGCGCGACTCGTCCCGAAACGCGGGTCCTCTACACGTCGGGATACGCCGAAGATGCGGCGCTCATCGGCGTCGCGGGGCGCGCCGAGGCTCGCTTCATGGGCAAGCCGTACACCGCCGCCTCGCTCGGCGCGGCCGTACGCAACGCGATCGACGATCATACGAGCTGAAGGACCGCCCAGATCACGCCGATGAGCGCGCCGAGCGTGCGCCCCATCGGCGCGAACACCGCGGCGAGAAGCGGGCGAAGGAGCCCGTTTCGCCGGGCGAGCTTCGGAACCAGGACGTCTTCGCGAGCGCGAAGCCGGTCGTCGTGCGACGCGGGCCGGAACCGCGCTTCGAGGCCGCCGGTGATCTTCCCGAGCGATAGAAAGGGAATCGCGAGCGTGAGCGGCGCGGTCGTGAACGCAGCGAGCGCGGCGATGGCGCCGCCTCCCGCGACGACCGTCGCGAGCGCGGCGACCAGGGCCGAAGGGAGCGCCACGCCGGCCACCAAGCGCGCGATCGCCGGAGCGGTCGAGAACGCGTGCGCCTTCGGTCCGAACGCGGCGAGCGCGAGGAGCCCGAGGCTCGCGAACGGCAACCCGAAATCGTGCAAGGTCCGCGCGGTCTTCGCCGGGACTCGATCGAGCGCGTCGAGGTCGATCGGCTCTCGCAGGTAGCGCGTCATTCCGGGCACGTGCGCGGCTCCGACGACGGCGACGATGCGCGCGCTTTCCGTCTCGCGGATGCGCGCGATCAAATAACGATCGCGTTCGTCGATCAGCGGGAGCTGGAGCGCCGGCATCTGGCGCGCGAACGTGGTCATGACGTCGCCCATCGTCTCGCGGTTCTTCAACGCCTCCACGTCGACCTCGTCCAGATCCGCCGCGGCGAACGGCAGCATCACCAGGATCGCACCGATCCGCACGCGATCGACCAAGCCGAGGCTCTCGTAACAGCGGAGGAGGGTCGTTCGAATGTTGCGATCGGCGAGGACGACCTTCGCGCCGCGCTCGAGGGCCTCCTCCGCGGCCGCGGCCATCTCCGCGCCCGGCTTCACGCCGAGCCGGTCGCCGAGTTGTTTCTGAAAGCCGGCGAACAGGAGGCTCGCGACGAACAAGCCGGCGCGATCCTGATCGACGACCTCGGCGACGTCGAACGACGACACCTGCGTCTCGTCCATCAGCGCCTCGTATCGGGAAGCGTCGAGTTCGACGCACACGGCGTCGGGTTCGACTTGGCGGATCACGTGCCGTACTTCCTCGACGCTTCGCTTCGACACGTGCGCCGTCCCGACGAGCAAGATTTCTCGCCCCTCGTACTCGAGGCGAGTGACGTTGTCGGTTCCAAGCGCGGAGCGCGGGACGTCGGTCGAATCGGGCATGCGCGGAGAACCTATCATCGAGCTCGGCGTCGTGCGGTCATCCGCGTCCGGGGTTCGGTCGCTTGCGGCGGCCGATTCGGCTAGATTCTCGGCCTGTGCTCTCGAAGAGAAGCCGCGTCGACGGGACCCCCAATGCGCTCGCCCGAGCCCTTCGAGCCCGAGCTCCCGATCGCTCGCTCGCGGATCTCACGGTGTCGAATCCGACGCGGGTCGGCATTCCGTACGACGAAGACGCCATCGCGTCGGCGCTCGCCGACCCCGGTTCCCGCGTTTACGAGCCGGACCCCCTCGGGCTCGCGGCCGCGCGCGAGACGATTTCCAGGCTCTGGAAGAATCGGGAGATCGACGTCGACCCGTCGCGGGTCGTCCTCGCGTCGAGCACGAGCGAGGCTTACGGCTTCCTCTTCAAGCTGCTCTGCGACCCGGGAGACGACGTCCTCGTTCCGCGTCCGAGCTACCCCCTGTTCGAACACCTGGCGCGCTACGAGGGCGTCGGCCTCGTGCCTTACGCGCTCGAATACGACGGCGCCTGGCACGTCGATCTCGCGAATCTGTCGAGGCGTCGCACTCCGCGCACGCGCGCGATCATCACCGTGAACCCGAACAATCCGACGGGCTCGTTCTTGAAACGGTCGGAGCTCGCCGCGATCGCCCGGCTCGGCTTGCCGATCCTCTCTGACGAAGTGTTCGGCGCCTACGGCATCGGCGACGACTCCGAGCGCGTCGCTTCCGCCCTTCGAGCGACCGACGCGCTGGTGTTCGCGCTCGACGGCTTGTCGAAGCTCGCCGCGTTGCCACAAATGAAGCTCGCGTGGGTGACGGTCGGCGGTCCCGATGCCGAAGTGAGCGCCGCAATGTCGGCGTTCGAGCTCATCGCCGATAGTTATTTGTCACCGAGCGCGCCCGTGCAGCACGCGCTTCCGGCGTTGCTTGCGAGTGGCGAGCGTTCTCGACGCGCGCTCCGCGCTCGAATCGAGTCGAATCTGGCGTCGCTCCGGCGGCGGCTCGCCCGAAGCGCGGCCACCGTGCTCGACGTCGAAGGCGGCTGGTACGCCGTCGTGCGGCTCCCGGACGTGAAGAGCGAGGAGGCGTGGGTGCTCGGCTTACTCGACGACTGCGACGTCCTCGTGCAACCCGGGTTCTTCTACGATTGTGCGACCGAGCCGTTCGCGGTTCTCAGTCTCATCACGCCGGAGACCGAGTTCGCCTCGGGCGTGGAACGGCTTGCGACCTACGTCGATGCGTCGGTTTGACGGCGATTTCTCCGTATTCGGCGCGCGCCGAGGAGTCCGACCATGAGCACCAATGATCCGATCGAAGGCGCGGCCGGTGACGTGCCGACGTGGCAGCCGCAACCGCTCTTCGGCTCGACCTTTTCTTGGTTCTCGCTGTCGTCGGTCTTGGGTCCGCCCTTCCAGTAATCGGGGTCGTCGGGCGTCAGCTCCTTCTTCTTCGGAGCCGAGTCGTCGGTCTGGTCGGCAGGCTTGTCCTCTTTCTTCGCCTTCTTGTCGCCGGTGAACACGATGGCGCGCCTGTCGATGACCTCGTTGTCGCCGTCGAACTCGATGTGCGCGACCGAGCCGATCGTCGCGTCGGTGCGTCCGTCCTTGATCGTGACGTCGTATTCGCCGGCTTCGTAGCCGTGCCCGCGGGTCACCTTGAACGAGAACTTCGTCCGCTTCTGGATCTGGCCATTGCCGGGGTCGAGGAAGCCGACGTCGACGCTCTCGACGAGCGGGGCTTTTCCTTCGAGTGGCACCTTGCGCAGCTGCGGTCCGTCGTGCCCGTCTAGGAGGGAGCGCTCGTAGTAGACGACGGGCTGAAACGAAAATCGCATCGGCAGTGTCGCCACGTCCGGCGCGTGCGACAGGTAGATCGCCACCTCGATGGTCCACGCGTGCGAATCGCTCTCTTTGATCGTGCGATCTTTCCAGTCGACGCGACCGACGGCGAGCGCCTGCCTCCCACAAAGAAGAGCACTCAACGTGAGCAACGCGAACAGGAAGCGCCCTTTGAGGCGCGCGGCACCATCGGTCATTATCAACCTCCGAAAGCACAGACGGTACACCCACCTTCGGCGCAGATGAAACCGCCGTTCGCGGTCCGGTTCGGGAGCCCTCAGCCGTCGAGCCCCGACGGACAAATGCAACGAAACAGCACTGCGTCCTCGTCCGACCGGTTTTCGTAGCGAACCGGCGAGTCGTTTGCCCCGCCGGTGACCGGCGCGTGCCGCTCCATCGCGACGTCGCCCCGGGCGAGCTCGCCGGAGACGAGCCATTCGACCCATCGAGCGTCACTGGGCGGACTCGGTTCCAGCGCCCGTCCCGGCTCGATCGACAAGAGATAGAGCTTGGCTTCCCGCGTCTCGAGGAGCTGCTCGGTCGCGCCGAACGGCGTCTCGACTTTCGTTGCCGGAAATGACGCCCGCGTTCTCTTTACTTCGACCGACGCGGCGCGCGCCCGTCCGTCGAGAGCGCCGGGTTTGTCGAGCCGAATCTCCACGAACTCCAGGGCTCGATGGACTCCGAGCAGCATGGACGTGAGCTCCTCGGTCGCCATCTCGATCAGGCGATATCGACGAAACCTCAGCATCGCGAGTACCTCTTCGGCGATCTCGACGTAGTCGCAAGTGAGCGCGATGCGCCCGCTGCGACCCGCCGGCGCGAGATCCAGGCCGAGCGCGAGCTCGAGGTGGACGCGCTGTTCGCGCTCACGCTCGAGCGGACGGAGCCCCACGATGCAATCGATTTCGAGTCCGCGAATCCGAATGACGTCCATGACTGTCCTATCCGATGAAGGCGCGGTGATGCCACGGCGCGTTAGCGACCGCCAGGACCCTCCATCGCGGTTCGGCAAGAGCTGCGCAATGGCCGCGAGTGTCGCGCCGGCGTGCTCGGCGTGTGCTCGCGGGACGTCGTGTTCGGTGCTACCTCATGAGCAGTGGGTCTGGCACGCAAGGGACTTATCGAACACGGCGCGGTGCTCGCGGCCGGGCTGTGGCTGATCACGACTGGCTGCGGGTCGCGAACCGGCGACCTCACGCAGACCCTCGAGCATCGCTACGACATCGGTGGCGCCGAAACCGGCGGCCACTCGGGGACGGGCACTGCCGGTCGAGGCGGCACCGGCGGACGGACGAGTACCGGCGGACGCACGAGTACCGGCGGACGCACGAGCACCGGTGGACGCACGAGCACCGGCGGAAGGCCCAACACGGGTGGCACGGCGGGGTTCCCGAGCGGCGGATTCGGCGATCAAGGCGGTATCGTCGGCACCGGCGGCGTCGAGGTGGGGGGCGGCACGCCGACGTCGTGCGGGTTCCCCGGTTGCACGAACTGTCCAGACTGCTGGTCGCTTTGTCTGTGTGAAGGGGGCGACACCTTGAGCTGCGACGCGCAATGCTTTCCGAACGGCGACGGCGGCAGTTGCGACAATTGCAGCGGGGGCCCGGTCTCCCCCGACTTCGGCTTCTCGTTGAACGGCTGTTGCGCCGGCGACAGCTGCGGTTTGGACGCGACGCCGCTGACGATGCTCGTCAGTACCGTCGGCGGGTGCCAACCCTACGGGCAGTTCGGTTCGCCGACGCCGGGGTGTTTCCCTGCGGTCGCGCCCGATGGGCAGCTGGTCAATGGATGCTGCCGCCCGAACGGCTTTTGTGGCCTCGATCTCTCGACGTTCGGGCTCGGTTGCATGGAGTCTTCGGCAGGTGACGCCATGCCCTGTGGCTTTCCGGGCACCGGCGGCGACGGAGGGTTTCCCGGAACCGGCGGCTTCGCCGGAGCCGGAGGTTCGGTCGGTGGCGCGGGCGGCGCGGGTGGTGCGGCGGCGTGCGCCGCTCAGGCCACGTCGTCGTGCGAGCTCTGCACGTGCACTTCGTGCTTCGACGCCGTGACGCCGTGCTACTCGACCGACGGCTGCCCCGACATTCTCGAGTGCGCGAATCGCACGGGTTGCACGGGCGTCGATTGCTTGAACCCGAACACGTGCGAGGACGTCATTACGAAGTTCGGCGGCATCAGCGCCGCGGCCGTCACGTCCGCTCTCACGCTCTACGACTGCATGCTGAACGCGAATTGTCCCTGCGGTTTCGGCGGCTCGTCCTCCGACTGAACGCGCCCGCGTCACGGAGGCGTGTCGCGCGCCCGGCGCTCAGTGAACGGCCTCGGTCTTCATCGTCGCTTCGACGATCGCGATGGGCCACGGCGCGGACTCCCTCCGCCAGCCCTCTTCGCCCACGTAACGCCAGTCGAGACGGAGCTCGTAGTAACCGGCGACGGGCGGAAACGGAACGCCGAGCGTTCGCGTCCGGTAACGCGACGTCACCGCGCGGTGTGCGAAGGCGTCAGTCGGCGTTTCGAGCCCCGTCGACGCGACCATGACGAACCTGACCTCGAATGGTTGCCCGAGCTCGAACTGCGGCACGTCGAAATAAGCGTGAACCTCGAGCGGGATCTGGCCGCGCGGAGGCGGCGGCGCTCCCGGCGGCACGTTGATTTGTTCGACGATGTTGAAGAGGGTCACGTTGTTCGACTGCTGGTCGACGACGGACGCACTACACACGGTGAGGAAGTAACAACGGGGCATGTTCCTATCGATCCTTGCCGGTGAGCGTATCGAACAGCTCCCGGTTCGCGTCTTTGGCGAGCGCTCGGAGCGCGTCCAGAAGTGGGAGCCCTTCCGGACACACCACTTCGCAATTTCCAGATTTCGAACAATCCTGGATGCCGCCGTCGCGCATCGCGAGCTCGACGTGCCGCTTCGCTTGCGCGGGGCTCGGCGCGAGCGATTTTCGTCGTTCGACACGCGCGAGCACCGCGGCGCCGACGAACGCGCGATCGTCGCCGTATTCCGGGCAAGCGTCGAGGCACGCCGCGCAGCCGGTGCATCGGGCGAGCAGCTCGGCGCGAGCGATCGCCGCCGCACGATCTCTACCGCCCGCGACGTCTTCGTGAGCGACGGACGCCGAGCCGGCGCCGGCTTCCGGTTCCATGCGCGCGAGATCGCGGAACAGGCGCGACCGGTCGACGACCAGGTCGGCAATCACGGGGAACGTCGACAAGGGTTCGAGCCGCAACGGCGTTTTCTTCGTCGCGAGCGGCGTCAGTAACGTCGTGCACGCGAGTCGCGCGACCCCATCGACGCGCACGGTGCACGCGCCGCAGAGCCCCTGAAGGCAACCGGTTTCCCACGCCACCGCCGCCACGCGCTCTCCCGATGCAAGCACCGGATCTCGCGAAATCGTCGCGAGGGCGTCGGCGATCGTCGTATGGCTCCGGACTTCGACTTCGAAGACGTCGAAGCGCCGTGAAACGCCGCGCCGGTCCGGCGCACTCCTCTTCACGGCGAGCCGCACGCGCTGGGCGGGCACGGGTTCGATTTTTTTAGGGGGGCTCCCTGCCGTCATGGGTCGTCGGCGTCGGCATCGTTGGACGAGCGGCGCACCGAGTCGGTGATCTCTAGTCGAGCGCCGGGCGACGGACACTCGAATCGTCGAACGAGCTCCGGACGGCCGTCGCCGCCTCGCCGAGAAAACGTGTGGCGGAGCCATCGCGCGTCGTCGCGCGGCCGGCCCCGTTTCGCGTGGACCCCGCGCGACTCGTCGCGGTGGCGCGCGTGCGTCAGCATCGTGCGCGCGAGGAACACGTGGTCCTCGACGTCCCGAACGGCGGCGGCGCCGAAGTGCGGAGACGCCCCGGCGGGCGGCGGTGTGCGAGCGACGTCGTGCTCGAGTTCATTCAGCCGCTCGAGCGCGAGGTCGAGCGCGCCGTCGTCGCGAGTGCCGGCGAGCGCTCGAAAGAGAACCCGACCGAGCTCGTCCGTTACGTGCGACAGCGACGGCCCGTCGCTTTCGCGACGTAGGAGCACGGCCGTCTTTTCTTTCGACAGTGCTTCGCTCGCGACGAAGAGCGACGGGTCGCGGTCGGCGGCGCTCCGCGGGAGCGTTTGCCGATAATGGACGAGCGAGCGCGCAGCGAGGGCAGCGCCGAAGAGGCTCGCCGCGAGACGGTTGTCCGGAAGCTCCGCGGCGCCGTGATACTGATGCGCGGCTTCTCCCGCGGCGTAGAGACCGAGCACGCTCGTCGCGTGGTGACGCACGGACGCCGTCGCGAGCTCGCCGTCGCTCGTCGTCTCGTGATCGACCCAGAGCCCGCCGAGGGACACGTCGGCGGCCGGGAACACGCGCATCGGGCCGAGCCGCGGGTCGTCGCCGATGAGCAGCGCGTACAAGTCCAGGTCTTCGCGAAGTTCGCCGCGCAAGAGGCGCGGCTCGACGCCGCCCAGGTCGAGAAAGGCTTCCGGTCCGCCGAGAATCGACGGCGCGCGCGCCGCATCCTCCGCGAAATACCGATCGACGACCGCGCGACCCAGCGCGCCGGGAGGGTCCTGTTCGCGACCCGATGCAAGCACGTCGCGGTCGGATTCCGGAACGGCGGCGGGGACGCGGCGCTCCGTCGGATCTTTCGGAAGCCAGAGCCGTGCGCCGAGGGCGATGAGTCGCTCGTCGAGGGCCGCACCGCGATTCGTGCCGGCGATGGCGAGCGGACGAAATCGGACGAACTCGGCATTGGCGAACACGGCGCCCGCGCGCGCCGCCGCGACGGAACCGGTGCCGGCCGAGTACGCGCCCGACGTCGTGCGTCCGAAGGGGCCGGTCATGCCGCCGGTCGCGAGACAGACGCCGTCTGCGGCGAAGCTGCGCGTCACGCCGGACGCAAGCTCTTCCGCGACGACTCCGACGACGCGCCCGTCGTCGTCGTGAACCAGGTCGCGTAGCGTCCACCCCTCGAGCCTCTGCACGAGGCGCGCTCCCACGATGGTCACGCCGCGATCGTCCGCGACGGGAAGCGGTTCCCGCCGACGCACCTCGTCGTCGAGGGAATAAAGAACCTGCTGAGCGGTGCGATTCCCCGCAAAAATAGCGCTTTTCGCAGCCTCGGGCATTTCGGAGTCCACGCGAAAGCGGACGCCCCAGCTCTCGAGAGCGTCCGCGATGCGCGCCGTTTCGTGCATGAAGGCGACGACCGGCGCTCGCTCGGCGAGGAGCGCGCCCGCCCGAAGCGTCGCGTCGATGACTCGACTCGCGTCCTCGTGCGAGCGGACGCAGCGCAAGGCCGAGCGGTCGACCACGGACGCCGAGCGCCGCGCGGGGACGCGGCTCAGCAGCAGAGTGGGAACTCCTCTGTCGGCCAAGGTCAGCGTCGCCATCAGGCCGGCGATCCCGGAGCCCACGACGACGACCGGCGCGAGCCGTCGCGAATCGTTCACGGCCGCCACGATGCGACCTGGTGACGAGATATTGCCGAAGCCTCGTCCGAGGCCGCGAGCGCTCCGTCGTGAACGACGTTCGCGCCAACGAGGAACGGCGCTCCTGTCGCGAAATAGACGACGGTCTCGGCGCCGAGCACGAACGAAGCGAGGCCGATCACGAACGCGCCGGCGGCGATGAGACGGCGCGCGCGCAGCGTCGTCGAAAAGCCGAAGGTGAAGCAAAAGCCGGAGATGCCATTGGAGAGATGATACGAGACCGCGGCGAGCCCGACGAGATACGCGGCGGCGGCGAGCGGAACGCCGCCGGTGGTCGTGCTCGACAAGAGCTCGGCGAGGGCGCCGAAAAAATCCTCCGGTTTCATGCGGCCGAGCGCGACCTGGAGCGGAAACTGAACGACATGCCACAGCACGAACGCCAAGGTCGCGAGGCCGCTCACTCGTTGCAGCGCGTGCGCCCAGTTCGATCCGAGGGGATACGCCCCGACGTTGGTGCGACTTCGCAACGCGAGGACGACGCCGTAGCCGGCGTGAAACGCGAGCGGGATCGCAACGCCGACGAGCTCGAGGACGGCGACGACGCGGTCCGACGAGATTCCTGTGGCGGCATGTTCGTAGATCTCCGCGCCGCGCATCGCTTTTGCACTGGTCCACACGTGACAAACTAGGAAGACTCCGAGCGGCACCATGCCGGTTATCGAGTGCAGCCGCCGGAAGAGGAACGACCGGTGCTCTCTCTGGAGACGCATCAGGACCAAGATCGGTAGGTTACCGCGGCTTGCGAAGCCCGAGCGGACCGTTTTCGGCGCGGCGCTCGTCACCGCGCTTTTCGTCATCGTGGGTTGTCACTCGCATG
Source organism: Polyangiaceae bacterium (assembly GCA_036271175.1). Lineage (GTDB taxonomy): Bacteria > Myxococcota_A > Polyangia > Polyangiales > Polyangiaceae > DASZVB01. The sequence continues at coordinate 12,417 of DATBBD010000827.1, forward strand.
CGGGCGCGAGCGTCGTGCCGGTCCCTGCGCTCGCGGGCGACGAATCGTCGCAAGAGGCGTTTCATCGGATCGAGGCGCGATGGGTCGACGGAGCGCCCGAGCTCCGCGCCACGCTCGAGCCCGAGCTCCGCGCATTTCTCACTCGCTTTCCCGACGACGATCGCGCGCGCACGGTGGAGCTCCATCTTGCATGGCTCGAGCTCGAACGCGGGCACACCGCGCAGGCCGAAGTGCTCGCCAACGACGTGCGACGCGGGCCGCCGGGGGCCGTTCACGATTTCGCCGACGTGGCCTTCGCCGCGATCCTGCGTCGCGAGGGCCGCTTCGCCGAGGCGCTCGCACTGCTCGAGCCGCTTCGCGGAAAAATCGTCGATAGCGACGATCGCGCGGTGCACTCGGAGGAACTGGTGCGGACGCTGGTCGCGCTGCGGAAATTCGGCGACGCGATCGTCGCGATGCTCGATTGGGCGGATCAGGCGCCCGCGTCGGACCGTGAAAACGCAGTCGCGTCGATCCAGGCGCTCATTCGAGAAACACCGACTCCCGCGCTCGAGGCGGGGCTCGCCGCGCTCGCGGAACAGGATCGCGAGGGAGGCGCAGACGATCGCTCGACGCGCTCGGAAGCGCGGCGCTGGCTCTACGAAGCGGTGCGAACGCGTCTCGAACGCGTCGCGCTCGCCGACCGCGACCCGGAGCTCGCGCGGCGGCTCATGGAGTCGCGGCGGATGAACCTCGGTC
>DATBBD010000828.1:0-4856 GCA_036271175.1 Polyangiaceae bacterium
GCAGCGAACTGGTCCTCGCCGCCCTGGTCGAACGGATGCGGCCGCTGCACGAACCGGAGTTCGAAGCCGCCCTCCTGGACGCCGTCGAGCGCGAGTCGTTCATCGAGGCCCTCTACGTCCTCGACGAACACGGCCTCCAGGTCACCGAGACCGCCTACCGGACGCCCCCGGCCGAACGACGGCGATCCCTATTTCGACCGGCCCCACGCGGCGCCGATCAATCCCTGAAACATTATTTCCTGATGCTCGACGCGGGCCTCGAAAAATTCACCTCGGATCCGTATATTTCGAGCGCATCGGGCAGTTATTGCATCACGATGAGCCGCTATTTCGGAAATATCCTCGGCCGCCGCTACGTCCTCTGTTGCGACATCGTCGTGCCGTCGGCCACGTGAGAGCCGATACGGAGTAGAAGCGATCTCGGAAACCGTAGCAGTAGGTTGATGAGATGGCTTCTGGCGCCGTGACTTCGCCCCTTCGCGCTGACACCGAGCCTCCTCGGTCGCTGCCGTTCGCCTACTCGGTGCCCCCGGCGCGGCGCGACGAAATCTTCGGCCCCGACGGCACGCCGCACTCGCATAGCGAGCCCTTGGTCGCAGCGCTCGCCGCGCTCGGCCCCGTCGAGATGCAGCGCACCTGGGAGCGCGCCCGGCGACTCATTCGCGACAACGGCGTCACCTACAACGTCTACGGCGATCCGCGCGGCATGGATCGCCCCTGGGAGCTCGACCTCGTTCCGCTGGTCATCGACGCACCGACGTGGGCCTTCGTCTCGCGCGGGCTCGCGCAGCGCGCCGAGCTCTTGAACCGGGTACTCGTCGATCTGTACGGGCCGCAGAATCTCGTGCTCCGCGGGTCGGTGCCGCCGGAGCTGTTGCTCGCGAGCCCGAGCTTCTTGCGCGCTCTTCGCGGCGCAGCGCTCCCCGGCAACATCGCGCTGCATCTGTCGGCGACCGATCTCGCGCGGCGGTCGGACGGCAGTTTTTGCGTGCTCGGCGATCGCACCCAGGCGCCGTCCGGCGCGGGCTACGCACTCGAGAACCGGATCGTCCTGTCGCGCACCCTGCCTGATCTCTTCGGCGACTGTCACGTCGAGCGACTCGCCCCGTACTTCCGCGCGATGCGCGACATGCTGTTGTCGCTCTCGCCGCGCGGGCGCGAAAGCCCGCGCATCGTCCTCCTCACGCCCGGGCCTCACAACGAGACTTATTTCGAGCACGCTTACCTCGCGCGCTACCTCGGGTTCGCGCTCGTCGAGGGCGGCGATCTGACGGTCCGCGATCGCCGCGTTTACCTGAAGACGTTGCGCGGCCTCGAGCGCGTCGACGTGATCGTCCGCCGGCTCGACGACGCGTTTTGCGATCCGCTCTCGCTACGCACCGATTCATCGCTCGGCGTGGCCGGGCTGGTGCACGCCATGCGCGCCGGAAACGTCGCCGTCGCCAACGCGCTCGGCAGCGGGGTCGTCGAAACGCCGCTGCTCCACGCCTTCTTGCCCCGCCTCTGTCGCGAGCTCCTCGGCGAAGATCTCGTCCTGCCGAACGTGCCGACGTTCTGGTGCGGCGAGCCGGAAGGGCTTTCGTACACCCTGTCGCACATGGAAGGCCTCGTGATTCGGCAGACGTTCGAGTCGCCGACCACGTTCGAACCGGTGTTCGTCGGCGATCTCGCGAAGGCCGAACGCGACGCCCTTTCGGATCACATTCGCGCACGCCCGGCGTCGTTCGTCGCGCAAGAGCGGATCGAGCTCTCTACCGCGCCGGTCTGGGCGGAAGGCCGCCTCTCGCCGCGCCCGGTCGCGCTCCGCGCGTTCATCACGCGCACGCTCGACGGGTATCGCGCGATGCCGGGCGGGCTCGTGCGCGTCGCGGCCGAGCGCGAGTCGTTCGTCGTGTCGATGCAGCGCGGCGCGGGCAGCAAGGACGTGTGGGTGCTATCGGGCGAGGCACAGGTGAATCCGCTCACGTTGCTTCGCACCGGAACGCAGCCGGTCGCCATCGTACGGAGCGGCGGCGACATGCCGAGCCGCGTCGCCGACAATCTATTTTGGTGGGGTCGCTACCTCGAGCGCGCGGAAGGAACGGTGCGCTTGCTCCGCAGTCTGCTCGCGCGTCTCACCGACGACTCGGTGACTGCGGAAGTGCCGGAGCTTCCGGCCTTGGTGAGAGCGCTGAAGGCGAGCAGCGAATTTCACCTCGACGGCTTCGTCAACCCCGGACAGAACAACGCACTCGACTTCGCCCTCGGCGGCCGCCTCTTCTCGAGGGATCTGAAGCACAGCTTGAACGCGGCGTTCCGCGCCGCGTCCGTCGTCCGCGATCGTCTCTCCGCCGACTCGTGGCGCATCGTGAGCCAGCTCGAGCGCCTCGTCGAAGGCGCGACGTCCGAGCCGACCTTGAAGCTCTCGGACATTTTCGAGGTGCTCGGCGAGCTGGTAATCTTGTTCTCCGCGCTCAACGGCCTCTCGATGGAAAACATGACGCACGGCCCGGGATGGCGCTTCGCGGACATGGGCCGGCGCGTCGAACGCCTGCAATACGTGGTGCGGCTCTTGCGAGCGCTGCTCGTGCCGGTGGTTCCCGAGGACGGGCCGACGCTCGAGGCTCTCCTCGAAATCGCCGACAGCGTGATCACCTATCGAACGCGGTACCCCGGGGTCCTCGAGGTCGCGCCGGTGCTCGACCTCCTCCTCACCGACGAGACCAATCCGCGCTCCGTCGCGTTCCAACTCACCGCGCTTCGAGACCACATCGAGAAGCTGCCTCACAGCGACAGTTCGCCCCTACGGCCCGAAGAGGCGCGCATCGTGCTTCGCGTGCTCTCGCTCGTCGAGCTCGCCGACGTACACGCGCTCTCGTCTTTCGACGAAGGCGCGGCGCGCCCCCAATTGGACGCCTTGCTCGCCGAGCTCGAGCTCGCCGGTCCCGATTTCGCCGAGAGCTTGACGCGGAGCTATCTGACGCACGCCCAGCCGTCTCAATCGCTCGACGGGCTCTCCTGACGACCGCCCGAGCTTTTTCTCGAAGCCATTTTTCGCGGCAATTCGCGTCGACCGAAAAGCGGCTCGTCGGGCGAGATTTTCGATGCGGAACGTGCGATGACGTTCGGTCGAAAGAGGACGTTGCGAGAGCAGATGCTGTATCGAGTGACGCACCAAACGGTCTACGCCTACGAGCGGCGCGTCCTGGTTTCTCACAACGAGGCCCGCGTCACGCCGCGTAAGACGCCGTCGCAAGCGCCGCTCCGGACGCATCTGCTCATCGAACCCACGCCGGGTGAGATGGTCGTGGACCAGGATTTTTTCGGCAATACGCTCCACTTCTTTTCGCTCGAAGAGCCGCATGATCGCCTGAGCGTCGCGGCGGTGAGCGACGTCGAAGTGAACCGCGTGGAGCCGCCCGCGCTGGCACTGACCCCGGCGTGGGAATCCGTCGCGAACTTGCTCCGCCGCGACCACACGGCCTATGGGCTCGAGGCGCTCGGTTACACGTACGGGTCCCCGTTCGTGCCGATCGTGCCCGACGTGCTGCCGTACGCGATGGAGTCGTTCGCGAAGGGTCGCCCGGTGCTCGATGCGGCGCTCGAGCTCACCGAGCGCATCCACCGCGACTTCAGGTACGAACAGGGCACCACGTCGATCGCGACGCCGATCCGCGAAGTTTTGCGGACGCGACAAGGCGTCTGCCAAGATTTCGCGCACGTCGAGATCGGCATGCTCCGCGCGCTCGGGTTGTCAGCGCGCTACGTGAGCGGCTACGTGCGCACGCATCCGCCACCGGGCAAACCGCGACTCGTCGGAGCCGACGCCTCGCACGCTTGGGTGTCTCTTTATTGCCCGGGCTTCGGCTACGTCGATCTTGACCCGACGAACGGTGTCATTCCCACCGACGAGCACGTCACCGTCGCGTGGGGCCGCGACTTCGGCGACGTGAGCCCACTTCGCGGGGTCATCCTCGGCGGCGGCCGCCACACGCTTTCCGTCAGCGTCGACGTGGAATTGTAGAAACCATCGGCTTCGCGTTGCGGAAGCTATCTGAGAAACCGTAGCGAGCCCGCTGTCACGAGGCCTAGGAAGGCCGACGTAGGCATACGCTGGTATTTCGAGGAGGCCGACCGACGCAGCGGGGGGCGTAGTAGGTTTATGAGATAGCTTCGCACTGCTGTTGTTGGCGCTGTTGTTGGACTTGCGCCTTGTTGCGGTCTTGTTGGGCTTGATGCTGCTGCTCGAGTCGCGCGCCGGGCACGGCCAGCCGAGCGGTCGGTGACTCGGAGTAGCTCGGCACGTGGAACGGGAGCACGAACGGCGCGAGGCTGATCGGCGTGTCGACGGGATGGATCACCACCGACGCGGCGATCGTCTCTTCGGCGTCGCCGCGATACACGCCGCGGTTCGGCGGCACGTCGAGGTAGCTTCGGCCCGTGGCGACGGCGATGTGCTGCTCGCCGACGAGCTCGCCGTGGGTCGGATCGAATCCGAGCCACCCCACCGAGGGAACGAACGCCTCGCACCAGGCGTGCGTCTCGACCTCGGGAAGATCGGACCGGTAGAGGTAACCGGAGACGTAGCGGCACGGCACGCCGACCAAGCGAAGGAGCGCGAGCGCGAGGTGCGCGAAGTCCTGGCACACGCCGACGCCGTGATCGAGCGCCTCGACGACGGTGGTGCCGGCGTTGGTGACGCCTTTTTTGTATTCGAGCACGCCTTGGACGCCCTCAGTCACGCGGCGCACCACGTCCACGATCCGAACTTCTTCGTAAAGCTTGAGACGCTCGCCGATCGCGAGGACGCGGGGGTCGCGCTCGACGGGCCCGTGAAAGCGCACGAAGTCCAGAAGACGGTGGCTCGGCGAGGATTG
>DATBBD010000829.1:0-3289 GCA_036271175.1 Polyangiaceae bacterium
GTAATCGAGCGCAGCGTGCAGGGAGTCGATCGGTGCGAAGACGTTCGCCACGAACAGTGCACAAGCAGGGCGCGTGCCACCGGTGAATTTTTTCGTTCAAGGTTCGCTTCGAAGATCCGTTTCAGCGATGAACGAGTCGAAGCGACGCTGGGTCCCGCACGACCCCTCGGGCAGGGATCAGCGAAATGCCCGTGTTTCGCGTCTGATTCGCAATAAAAGCAGGGTCCGCGCTGACCCCCTCCGCCTGCGTTTTAATAAAAAACGCCGAAAATTTGGCAGTGGCGCGGCGTTTGCTTGGCACCCCTCCGCCGAGCGCGACGTCGGCGCTCTCAAACGCAGCAGGAGGATTGCCATGAACACGAATGTCGATGAGCGGGTGGATGGAGATGACTTCGACGACAGCGACGAGTCGCATTCGGGCGTGTTCTTCGTCGACTCGATCGGTCTCGGGTCTCCCGCATCCTCCGAGCTCGACGCGCCGGCGAGTGAATCGCCGAGCAGCGAAGAGCGCACCGTCGATGTTCCGGTGTTCGCGCCGCTGCCGCGCAGCATGAGCGGCCTCATCGGCCAATCGGCGGCGCTCGTCGATGTCTTCCGCGTCGTGGACCGCGTCGCCAAGACGATGTGCACCGTGCTCGTCACCGGCGAGAGCGGCACCGGCAAGGAGCTCGTCGCGCGCGCTCTCCACGCCGCGAGCGACCGCGCTTCGGGTCCGTTCATCGCGGTGAACTGCGGCGCGATTCCCGAAGCCTTGCTCGAAAGCGAGCTCTTCGGACACGCCAAAGGCTCGTTCACCGGCGCGCACGCCACGAAGAGCGGCCGCATCGCGATGGCCCAAGGCGGAACGTTGTTCCTCGACGAGATCGGCGAGCTGCCGCTTTCTCTCCAAGTGAAGCTCCTCCGCGTCCTCCAGAGCAAAGAGTATTCTCCGGTGGGCGACACGCGAACGCTCACCGCCGACGTGCGCATCGTGGCGGCGACGAACGTCGATCTCGAAGTCGCCGTCCAGAACGGCCTCTTCCGTGAGGATCTGTTCTACCGCCTCAACGTGATTCACATCCCGGTGCCGCCGCTCCGCGAGCGCCTCGACGACATTCCGCTCCTCGTGCAGTACTTCCTGATGCGCGCTCGCGAGAAGACTGGCCGCGAAGACGTGGCCGGGATCTCGCGCGCCGCGGCCGAGCTGCTCATGGCCTGGCATTGGCCGGGCAACGTGCGCGAGCTCGAAAACACCATCGAGCGCGCCGTCTTGATGTGCGCCGAGACGACCATCGAACCGCGTGATTTGCCGGCCCGCGTTTGCGGTCTCGGCACCGAGCGTCGCGTCGCGCCGCGCCTGCCGGATTCCGGCATCGACCTCCGCGGCGCCGTCGAGTCGTTCGAGAACCAGCTCATCCGCCAGGCGCTCGAGCGCACCAACTGGAACAAGAAGCAGGCCGCCGTTCTGCTCGGCCTCAACCGAACGACGCTCGTCGAAATGCTCAAGCGCAAGCGCATCAACCCGAAAGCGGCCTGAGTCGCTCACGACCCGAATCGATGTGGCGCCCTTCGCGAAAGCGGAGGGCGTCTCGCTTTTGTGGCTCTGAATCGCGCGGCGGTTTCGGTGCGTGGCTCCGATTCGTTCGTTTCAAATCCCCCTCAAACAAAAATAATAGTCGAAGAGGGTCGATCGGATCCGACGGAGAGTCTCCCGAAGTGCGGCCGGGTAAGTCGTCGTCGCCGGCGAATCTCGTCTATCGACGTTGGCGCGGTCGGTGCAGAGGGACGACGGTAACCGTGAGCACTCGATTCTCCATCATCGCCCGTCGCGTCTGCGTCAGCGCAGCGACACTCCTCTGCGCCACGTTTCTGGCGACACAGGCTCACGCGGGCGAAGGTTGGGTGCTCGACGGTGAAGCGGGCCTCGGTACCGGTCTCGAAGGCGGCGACGGAGGCACCGGGAAGATCGGTTGGCGACTCGCCCGGCTTCGCGTCGTGGGCGGCCTCGACATGCGCACCGACGAAGATCACAGCGACGGCATCCGGCTTCGCGCGTTCGCGGAGATCCAAAAACGAGGCGGCATCGGTGCAGAAGCCGGGTACACGCGATGGATCAGTCCGCGATTCGGTGTATTCGCCGGGCTCGTCGGGACGGTCGCGCCGGAGACTTTGTTCGGCGGGGGATTCGGTGCACGATTCTCGATTCCGCTCGCGACGCGCACGGGGCTGTTCATCGAGCCGTCGTTCGATGCGCTGCCCGTCGGAAGCGATCTTCCAGGCAAATCCGTGCTTCTTTGGGGGCTCGTGACGGTGGGAATCAATGTCGGTCTTTGAAACTTCTTCGCGATGCGGGCTCTCGGTCGCACTCGCGCTCGCGCTCTGCCTCGGCGCGGCGGGCTGCACGAAGAATTCGTGTCTGCGTCACTCGGATTGCTCGTCATCGGAGCGCTGCTACTCCGGTCAATGCGTTCCGCGGATCACGCCGCCGGACGGCGCCGCACCCGTGAGCGCCGGCGGAACCGGTGGCAGCGGCGGAACCGGTGGAACGGGTGGAACTAGCGCCAGCGGCGGAACCGGCGGCGTCGTCGCGACGGGCGGTTCGTCTCCGGTGACGGATGCGGGCGTCGTCGATGCGGGTCACGACTAAGCGCGCGCGTGTGACCACGAACACGCACACCCGCGACCGGGTGACAGCCGTACGTCGTCGGCGCCGTCACGACGATGACCGTCACGACTCGTGCACGTGGCACCGCACTTGCAACTCGATTCGTCGGAGGTGAAGCATGTTCCGATCGCTAAACACGGCAGCAACCGGCATGGCCGCGCAGGAGACCGAGCTCGAAGGCATCTCCAACAACATCGCGAACGCCAACACCACCGGTTACAAGAAGCAACGCGTCGATTTTCAGGACCTGCTCTATCAAACGATCGTCGCGCCGGGCACGCCGACGGGAACGACCACGATGTCGCCCGACGGGCTCCAGATCGGTAGCGGTGTGCGCGTCGTCGGCACCTCGCGGCAATTCGGCCAGGGTTCGATCACCACGACGAACAACCCGCTCGACCTGGCGATCGAAGGGAACGGCTTCTTTGCGGTGCAACAGGCGGACGGCACGCCGGCTTACACGCGCTCCGGCAACCTCCAGACCGACGGACAGGGTCGGATCACGACGCCGGAAGGGCTTCCGGTCGACCCGCCGATCACCATTCCCTCGGGCACGACGTCGGTCTCCATCTCCGCGAACGGCATCGTCTCGGCGACACTGAGCGCGCAGACGACCCCGACGGAGATCGGACGGCTCACCACCGC
>DATBBD010000830.1:0-1799 GCA_036271175.1 Polyangiaceae bacterium
TCCCGCCACGACGCTCACGTCGAACGCCGTCCCCCGCACTTCGACCTGACCATCGCCGGCTTCTACGACGAACCGTTCGCCGGCGTGCAGCGGACGAACCTCGACGTGAAGCGTGCCCGCTCGAAGTGACACCCTCTCGTACGGCGCGGCGCTATCGCGTGAAAAGAGGACGTTGCCGCGTGCCGTGAGCGTCGCGTGGTACGTCACCGCAGTCTCTCGCGCATCGTAGTGTCGCACCGCGAGTACCGCCATTGCCGCGGCCGCGAGCGCGAATCCCGACGCGACGACGGCGCTCACGCGGCGCCGCTGCCGCTCCTTCGCTCGTACGGCGGCGAGGACGCGTGCTCGAACGGCGTCCACCACGACGGGCTCAGGGCGGTCGAACGGGAGCGCGCGAGCGAGGGCACGGAGCCGCGTCGCACCCTCCCACTCGGGAGCGCACGTCGCGCAGGTCGTCAGATGTTCGACGAGCGTCGCGTCTCCGCCGAGCGAGACCGACCGCGCAAAATCCTCCGGACTCGGACAGTGAGTCGACGTCATGTAGGATCTCCTTCGACGAGAGCTCGAACTTTTTTCCGCGCTTCGTGCAAGCGGCGCCACAGCGTGCCTTCCGGGATGCCCAGCTGACGCGCGACCTCCGCACCGGCGAGATCTTCCACTTCGCAAGCGACGAACACCTCTCGAAGCGGCAGCGGCAGCGCGTCGATGGCTCGAGCGAGCCGCTCGAGGAGCTCGTTGCGTTCCGCGGTCTCGTCCGGGCGATCGACGCCGGGGACTTGCGAAGGTCGCTCACCGCCGAAATCGCCGATGACGCGACGCCGGCGCGTGCGGCTTCTCGCGTCGTGCCTCGCCACGTTGACCGCGATGCCGAAGAGCCAGCTCCGCACCGCGGATGCCCCTCGAAACGTGCTCGCGCGACGCGCCACCTCCACGAACGTTTGCTGCACGAGATCGTCCAGGTCGGCGCGGTCGGTGCTGGTGAGGCGCGCCACGAACCGATACACGGCGGCGTGGTGGCGATCGAACAACTCGCCGAGTGCGAGCGTGTCGCCGCGTGCGAAATCTTCGAGCAAGCTCGCGTCGGGTCGAGCGACGTCCACGCCGTCCGGCAACGATAGAGACGGCGCGACGCGGATCAAAAGAAAACCCGCGCGCCGACCGCGCCCCACGGAATGGACAGGTTCTCGCCGGTCGACTCGACGTCGCGCTGGAAATTGATCGACGCCCAGAGCCTCCAGGCGTCGTTGACCTTCACCTGCGCCTTCACGCCGACCGCCACGTTCCAGCCCAGCTCGTCCACGTAACGACCGTACTGAAAGAAACCGATCAACTTGACCGGTCCGAGACGCTGCTGGACGCTCGGCCGCAACGACCAACGAAGGGGCTCGAGGGGAAGCCCCTCGCCGACGGCTTCGCGACCGAACACCGAAGCTCCGAAGTATCCCGTTCCACCAGGGTCCGTCGAGTAAGCGTAGTAGCTCGCGAACACTCTGCCTTCCGTTTCTCGAAAGAAGACCTCCGTGACGCCGAGCGACGCACGCCATTGGAGGAGCGACGACGGTGAGCCTTTGGCGCTCGAGCGGGCTTTTTGAGTCGTGGAGTACGACGTCAGCCCGAGGTAACTCTCCGCGATGGTCTCGAAATCGCCGTCGCCAGCGGTGTCGTATTCCGCACTCGCCCCCGCACCGACGAGCGACGTGCGCGACTTCACCGAACCCGTCGCGGTCGGCGTGACGGCCGTGCTCGGCGGCGACCCCCGCAGGTCGAGCCCGAGGGATAAATGATCGCTGAGCTCGTAG
>DATBBD010000831.1:0-8604 GCA_036271175.1 Polyangiaceae bacterium
ATTCTTCGGCGGATCGTCATGGGTGATCCCTGTTAATCGGCGCGCTTCATCCAGCCCTTCGCCGAAGTGCTGTCGCGCCACGAGAGCTTCGACCCGAGCGGAGTCGCGGCGCTCCGATCCATCGACCCGTCACAGCGAATCGCCATCGCCACGGCTCACGAGATGGTGCTCGATTCTCGTAAATTGATGTGCCCGTCGATCGCGGCATTGGCGGCGCCGTGGAGAGTGCCGGCTGCGACTTGGCAAAAGACGACCTTCGTGCCGCCGTCGCACTGATCCCACAGCTGACAGGTCGTCGGCATCACCGCTGGGGTGATCGTGTTGCAAGGGACCAGAGTGGTGGCGTTGTCGTCGGCGCAGGCGATCCAATAGCTCAGCTCGGCGCCGTTGGAGATACCCGTGAAGTAGATCCGCTTCGGATCGATCGTCGCGACCTTCTTCACCGCATCGATGATTTGCATCATGACGGGAGGATCGGTCGTCGGATCCCAGGTGTTGCCCGACGTTGCGGAAGAGGGCGTCACGAGGATGAATCCGCCGTCGGGCGCTTCGGCTTCGAGACGCCAGCCCGAGCCCGGTCCGTTCCAGCACGTGCCGGCGCCGATGCAGAACGGCGGCGTGCCGAGGAGCTGTGATTCTGCCGTTTGCGTCGCGCCGTGTGCGTCGATGACGAGCGCCGCGGGCTTGCACACGTTGAAGTTTTTCGGCGCGTACAAGTAGTACTGCCGCGTGCCGACCATGCACGACTTGTCGTCACCGGGAGCGAGCGGCGCGGAACAGTCCATGCTCGGCGTGATCTGCTTCGTGCATGCGGTGCCGGCGGCGTCGTCGGGCGCGGTCGTTTGCCCTCCCGTGCCCGTCGTGCCGCCGACGCCAGTGCTCCCGCCTTCGCTCGGGATGCCCCCTTGGCCTTGGCCTCCGGCAGCGGGGAAGCCGCCGGAGCCGACGGTTCCCGCGGCACCACCCCCGGAGCTTCCCGGAAACGATCCCCCGCTGCCTGTCGAGCTGGGGCTTCCCCCGCTCGCATTGAACGGCGAACCTCCCGTTCCGAGCGTTCCGCCGGCACCCGATCCGCCTCCGTTGTTCGAGTCGTGGGTGTTCGAACCGCAGCCGTCGCAAAAGAACAGCGTGAGGAGACCGCACGCCGCGAGGACGGTGCGATCCAGCGAGAAAAGTTCACGATTTCGGCCCTGCATCGCAGTGTAACCCTCCGTCGGTCGCAGTGACTGTAGACGTCGCGGTGCTTCGAGCGGCTACCCGCGGGCACGGGAAAAACTAGCCGACGAGGACCCGTCGCTGCATGGGCTCGGGACACCGAGATCGGCGACATCGTTTCGCTGCGGCCACCCTCGTTGTCACTTTTGACTTACTTCGCGCAGCGAGTCCGGGGATGCATCGCCCGCGGAACGGCCTTAGGTTGTCGTCCTCGCGAGAAAACGATGCTCGTATTCGACAACACCTACGCGCGCCTGCCGGATCGATTCTTCGAGCGCGTCCAGCCGACGAAGGTCGCCGAACCGGCCCTCGTGAAGCTGAATCGGCCCTTGGCGGAGCTTCTCGGCGCCGACGTGGCGCTGCTCGAGTCGCCGGAGGGCGCGCAGCTCCTCGCGGGTAATCGGATCCCGCCGGGGGCGGAGCCGATCGCGCTGGCATACGCCGGGCATCAGTTCGGTCATTTCGTGCCGCAGCTCGGCGACGGCCGCGCGATCTTGCTCGGCGAAGTCATCGGCAAAGACGGCCGGCGGCGCGACATCCAGTTGAAGGGCGCGGGGCGTACGCGATTCTCGCGCGGCGGCGACGGGCGCGCGGCGCTCGGCCCCGTGCTCCGAGAATACGTCGTGAGCGAGGCGATGGCAGCGCTCGGCATTCCGACGACGCGCGCGCTCGCCGCAGTCACGACGGGCGAGGGCGTCCGGCGAGACGAGATCTTGCCCGGCGCGATCCTGACCCGCGTCGCGGCGAGCCACGTCCGCGTCGGCACGTTCCAGTACTTCGCTGGAAAAGGCGATCAGGAAGCGCTCCGGATCCTCACGGCATACGTCCTCGCGCGGCACTATCCCGATGCCGCCGGCACGGGGAACGACGCGCTCGCGCTCCTCGAGCGTGTCATCGACGTCCAGGCGAAACTGGTCGCAAAATGGCTCGGCGTCGGTTTCGTGCACGGCGTGATGAACACCGACAACACGGCGATCTCGGGTGAGACCCTCGACTACGGCCCGTGCGCGTTCATCGACGACTACGATCCCGACAAGACGTTCAGCTCGATCGATCACGGCGGCCGCTACGCGTTCGCGAACCAGCGGCGTATCGCGCTCTGGAACATGACCCGCCTCGGCGAGGCGCTGCTCGGCATCGTCTCCGACGACGACGACCTTGCCGTGCGACTCGTCACCGAGCGATTGGAACGGTTCGAGTCGCAGTTCGAGTCGGCGTATCTCGACGTGATGCGCGCGAAGCTCGGTCTCGTTCGCTCGGATGACGGCGATCGCGCGCTCATCGCGGACTTGCTGACCGAGCTCGCGACGCACCATGTGGATTACACCGTGTTCTTCCGGCGCTTCGTTGGTGCCGCGGCGGATCCTTCGGCCGACGCGCGCGTCGCGTCGATGTTCGAATCCGACCCGAACGCGTTCCGTGCGTGGTCCGAATCGTGGCGCCGCCGGCTCACGACCGAAGCGGTGCCGCCGGAGGCTCGCCGAGCGGCCATGCTCCGCGCGAACCCCGCGTTCATCCCGCGGAACCATCGAGTGGAACAGGCCATCGCCGCCGCGATCCGGCATCATGACTTCGAGCCCTTCGAGACCCTCGTGAAAACGCTCGGCAGGCCCTACGACGATCAGCCCGAAGTCGCGCAGCTCGCGGAACCCCCCGCGCCTGAAGAGCGCGTCACTGCGACGTTCTGTGGAACGTGACGCGCTCGACGGCAGGCACGCTGCCAACGCCGCATCGTCGTTGATCACGAGCGCTCCAGAGTTCCGCATCGCGTTGACGAATGTCGCCGCGACGCAAGTCCAGAGGGCTCGACCGAGGACGTTTGCGAACCGAAGGCCGTGACCAGGGTTTGGCCCGGGCGCTCATCGCCTTTCCGAATCCGGACCCTCTACAAGATGAGGAAGGCCATCGTCGAACCGGTCTTCGGATAGATGAAGGAGTGCCGTGGGCTGCGAAACGTTCTATTGCGCGGCTTCGCTGCCGCGAACGCGGAGTTTCAGATCATGGCGCTCGGCCACAACCTGCTGAAGCTCTTTCGCTACGGGCCTCGCTTGATACCCAAGCCCGCCTGAGCTCTTCGACTGGTTTCGACCTTATTCCCCGTCGCGGCGGAGCTCGAGGGGACTGCGCGTCGTCGTCGCGGAGTCGCTCACTCGTGTGCGCGACCCTGTGTCGAAATATTCGGCGGCACGACGAGTCGCTGTAAGTGCTCGATCGTCGTGTGCTCGACTTCGACGAGAACGTCGCGGATCATCTCGTCCAGTTGCTGGATTAGCTCGGGCGCCTCCGTCAGGTCGCCGAGCGCCGCCTGATCCTCGAGCTTCGACGCGACGGAGGCCGCAGCGGTTGAAACCGCGGACACCATTCCGGCGAGGCGATGTGCGGCTTCTCGCAACGCTTCGGCGTCTTGGCGCTGCAGACACGCTTCGGCGCGGAGTAGCTCGGGCGGGAGATGTGCCCTCAAGGTTTCGACGATCTTCGTCAAAATGACGCCGTTCCCATCGCAAGCGGCGAGTAGCACCCGCGCGTCGAGCAGGGATGCCGGTCGCTCATTCAGATCGGCCAGGTTGATCAACTCCTTGGACACGTCGGGCCTCGCGAGAAGGCAACGAGGAGCCTGCCACGAAACCTCCGGCTGAAGCGAACGCTGGCTCACTTACTGCACTGCCTCGCGACAGATGAGGAGTCGGCCGTCTCACTCGTGGGGTTCGGTGGCGAGAAACCGTTCGGTGGCAACGGATTGGTCACCGTGGTCAAATTGCTTGTCAGTGCAGCGTGAGCCGAGCTCCCATGAACGGGTCCGAAACAATTCGGGTCCCGGCGATCGCGGGCTTTCACGGTTTCGTCACATCACCGCCTCTGCTGTTTGGCGCCGGGACGGCCTGGCGTTGGTGCGCACGCGGCAGTAGCGTCGCCGACGCTCGAACGAGCGTTGCGACGTCACCCTCGAGTGAAATATGGCTCACCTTCTGGTCATCGACGACGATCCCGGCTTGATCCGCGAGCAGGTTCAACAGGCCTTCCCGCCGCCCGAGCATCGTGTGGAAGTCGCGGAGAGCGGCGCTGCCGGTATCGCACGCTTTCGCGCGGAGCCCCCGGACGCGATTCTTCTCGACCTCAGGCTCCCCGATCAGTCGGGCTTGGACGTGCACCAGGCGATTCGAGCCATCGACGCCCGCATTCCCGTGATCTTCGTCACGATGACGAAAACGGCGGATGCCGCGATCGAGGCGATGAAGCAAGGCGCCTTCGACTATTTGCCGAAGCCGCTCGACCTCGCTCAGCTCCGTCGCGTGATGGGCGAGGCGCTCGAAGTCGCGTCGCGGATGCGCTCGCGCGTCGTGCTCGCCGAGACGCCGGTGAGCGCCGACACCGAAGGCCTCCTGTTCGGCAGCTGCCCCGCCATGCTCGAGATCTACAAGGCGATCGGGCGCGTCGCTCCGCAAGACGTCACCGTGCTCATCACGGGCGAGAGCGGCACCGGCAAAGAGCTCGTCGCGCGCGCCATTTACCAGCACAGCGCGCGCTCGAAAGCGCCGTTCTTCGCGCTGAACTGCGCGGCCATTCCCGAAAATCTACTCGAGAGCGAGCTCTTTGGTCATGAGAAGGGCGCCTTCACCGGCGCGGATCGTCGGCGGATCGGCAGATTCGAACAGTGCAATGGTGGGACGATCCTCCTCGACGAGATCGGGGACATGCCGCTCGCGCTCCAGCCGAAGATCTTGCGGCTCTTGCAGGAACAGACGTTCGAACGCGTCGGCGGCAGCGAGACCCTGCGCACCGACGTGCGCGTGATCGCCGCGAGCCATCGCGATCTCAAGACGCGATTCGCCGAAGAGAAGTTTCGCGCCGATCTCTACTATCGGCTCGGGGTCTTCACGATTCATCTGCCGTCGCTCCGCGAGCGAGCGGAAGACTTGCCGATGCTGGTGCGACACTACTTGCTTCGCTTCAGCCGGCAGCTCGGCCGCGACGTGCGCGAGATCGCGCCGGAGGCGCTCGATCGATTGCGCGCGTACGACTGGCCCGGAAATATTCGGGAGCTTCAGAGCGTGCTCAAGCAGGCGTTGCTTCACGCGAGTGGACACATTTTGCTCCCCGCGTTCTTGCCGGATCTCGAGCACCGCGCGGAAGACGCGTCGACGCCCTCGTCGCCTTTGGAAGCCGGCGCGCTCGCCGAGTTCATTCGCCAACGGCTCCCGCTCGAGACCGAGGACCTTTACGCGCAGACGCACGATCTGGTGGACCGCCTGCTCTTTACTCTCGTCCTCGACTACACGCGCGGCAACCAGCGCGACGCCGCCCGATTACTCGGCATTTCTCGTCAGACCATGCGCGTGAAACTCCGTGCGCTCGGGTTGCAGGTGACGCACGCCGTGGAGCCGAACGACGACGGCGTCGCGTCGGTTCGGCCCTCGAGCATCCCCCCGGCGTATGGCAAGTCGATATAGCTCGAGCCTCGACGCTGGCACGACTTCTGGCCCTCGAACGCCATGAAAGCATGCCGTGTCCATCACTTCGGTCCGCCCGAAGTCATCGCGTTCGAGGACGTACCGCGTCCGGAGCCGGCGCCCGACGAGCTGCTCGTTCGGATCATCGCTGCCGGCGTCGGGCCGTGGGATGCGTGGGTCCGCGCTGGGAAAAGCGCGCTGCCTCAGCCGTTGCCGCTCACCCTGGGGTCGGACTTCTCCGGCAAAGTGGTGGGGGCGTTCGCGGTCGACCTCGCGCGCGCTCGCGGCGCTCACGTGATCGGCACGGAGGTGACGTCGAGCGTGCGCTCGGCGAGCGGTCCCGGCGCCGAACAGTTGATCGACACCACCGCGACGCGCTTCGAAGACGTCGCGGGCTCAGTCGACGCCGTGATCGACACGGTCGGGGGCGACCTTCAGGCGCGCTCTTTCTCGGTGCTGAAACCGGGCGGCGTCTTGGTGTCGTCGGTGTCGGAACCCGACGCGAAGCTCGCGGCGGCCCGCAGCGTCCGCGCGCTCTTCATGCTCGTGAACGTGACGACCGCCGCGCTCACCCAGATCGCGGAGCTCCTCGACGCCGGGGCGCTTCGTCCGCGCGTCGGCTCGACGTTCCCGCTGTCCGAGGCTCGGGCCGCGCATGAAATGCTCGAGGGGCTCCGTCCACGCGACCCCGGCAAAATCGTGCTTCTCGTGGGGTGAACATTGGAACATAGGATCTCGCCCATGCTCAAACACATCGCGATCTGGATCGATCACCGCGAAGCACAGGTCTTCCACATCGATCGGGACACCGTTCAGGAAGCGACGGTGCTCGCGCCGCCACGCATCCACCACAAGCACGAGACGGCGATCGCGGCCGCTCACGAACACCCCGACGACGAGAAGCGATTCTTCCACGACGTCGTCTCGAAGCTCGAAGGGACGGAAGAGATCCTCGTCGTGGGACCCGCGACGGCGAAGCTCGAGTTCATTCGCTACCTTCACAAGAGCGCCCCGCTGGTCGAGCCGCGCATCGTGGGCGTCGAAACGGTGGACCACCCGACCGACGGACAGCTCGTCGCCTACGCGAAAAAGTATTTCGTGAAGACCGACCGAATGCGGTGAAACCATCGCTCCGGGCTCGCGTCGGAAACACGACGGACGTCGAAGAAGGTTCACTGTTATCGTTCGAACGGCGGCATGGTGGCCGTCGCCCCGACATCGCGCATGCAAATCAGAGTCGGCTACGAGTTGGTCTACGAGTTTCCTCAGGCGACGCCGATCATCCTCGCGCTGAGCGTCCACTATTCGCGCGCGTCCGACCTCGTGCGACCCGACTACATGATCACCAATCCGTCGGTTCCGCTCAGGTGCTATCGCGACGGCTTCGGAAATTGGTGCACGCGCCTCGTCGCTCCCAAGGGGTTGATCCAGATTTCCGCCGACGCGGTGTTGAACGACACCGGACTCCCCGAACCAACGTCGGCGTGGGCGCAACAGCTCCCCATCGAGGCGCTTCCCGACGACGCGCTGGTGTTCTTGCTCGGCAGTCGATATTGCGAGACCGATCGACTGACCGAGGTCGCGTGGAAGCTGTTCGGCACCTCGCCGACGGGATGGGGAAGGGTGCAGGCCATCTGCGACTTCGTTCACCGGCACATTCGCTTCGGTTACGAGCACGCGAGCCCGACGAAAACGGCGTGGGAGGTCTTCAACACGCCGCTGGGCGTTTGCAGGGATTTCGCGCACCTTGCGATCGCGTTTTGCCGGTGCGTGAACATCCCGGCGCGCTATTGCACGGGGTACCTCGGCGACATCGGAATGCCCCCGCCGTACGCCGCGATGGACTTCGCGGGCTGGTTCGAGGCGTATCTCGGCGGCGAGTGGCACGTCTTCGATCCGCGCAACAACGAGCGCCGGATCGGTCGCATCCTCATCGCGCGCGGCCGAGACGCCGCGGACGTCGCGATCACGACGACGTTCGGGCCGAACACGCTGAAGAAGTTCTTCGTGCGCACCGACGAAGTCACTACCGGCCGCGCGTAACCGTCGCTCGAGCGTTTGCGCGTCCGTCGATCGCGCGCGCCGGACAAAACGACGATGCGCCCGCGGAATCTCCGCAGGCGCACCGTGACCGCTGCGCTTCGTCGCGCGGTGTCGAGTGGCGCTTAGAGCGCGCCGTTCAAGGGGTCGTACTTTTCCTTGCTGCCCTTGAAATCGCCGCTTCCGCCGTGCTTGTTCCCGGCGTGTCCACCGCCGCCGCCGTGATGGTGCGGCGCGGACGCCATCTTCGCCGGCTTCGACGCGGTCTTGCCGCCGCCGTGATGCGCAACGGACGCGGCCAGGCCCTGGCTTTCAGGCTCCGCGGCTGCCGGCGCGGGCGTCGCCGGAGTCGTTGCGCCCGCCGCGGCCGTCGTGCTGTCGGGCGGCGTGATCGCGATGTCGGGTTTGGGCGTGCCGAGCTTCACGGGCTCGCTGCCCGGATCGTAGGCGTGGCTCTTCACCGGCTCGGGCGGCGCGACGACGACCGGCGCCGCCATCGACGCGGCCGACACGCCGGACGCGTTCGCCTGGCTTTGCTGCACGCCGAACGCGACCGCGCCGCCGATGCCGGAGAGCACGATCGCCGCGATGAGCAGCTTCTTCCCGCCGCCCGAGCGACGGTACGGCCCGAAGTCGTCGCCCACGTCGAGCGCCATCGGAACCACGCTCGGAAGCGCGGCGGGCGCCATCGACGAAGGACGCGCGGACTGGGTAGCGACGGGACGCTCCACGACGGGAGGCCACGCCGTCTCGGCGACCACGGGACGAGCGATCGACGGCAAGCGCGGCGCGGGTGCCGGTTGTTGCTGATGTTGCCCGAACGCCGAGAGCGGCGCGAGTCGCGGAGCGGGCGCGGCTTGCTGCTGCGGCGCGATTGACGGCAAGCGCGGCGCGGGGGCGG
>DATBBD010000832.1:0-5926 GCA_036271175.1 Polyangiaceae bacterium
TTCGTGGCGGACGTCGAGCGCGAACGACGTCGCGTGCTCGAGCGGATGCCCGCGGGCATCACCGTCGCGTTCGGCACGGCATTTCCGAGCGACCGCTTGCTCTCGAACGCCGCGGTCATCGCGCGCGACGGCGCGATGCTCGCCGTCGCGAAGAAGCGGCTCCTGCCGACGTACGACGTCTTCGACGACGCGCGGCATTTCGAACCGGGCCGCGACGCGACGACGCTCTCCATCGGCGGAAAGCGCATGACCTTCACGATTTGCGAGGATGCCTGGGGTAAAGTGGACGGCGTCGGGGGGCGCTACGCGGACGATCCGCTCGATACGGTATCGCCCGCGACGGCGGACGTTCTCGTGAATCTCTCCGCGAGCCCCTTCACGTTGAACAAGCTCGCGTTCCGTCCGGAGCTGTTCTCGGACATCGCGAAGCAGCACGGCGTCGCGGTCGTCCTCGTCAATCAAGTCGGCGGAAACGACGAGCTGGTGTTCGACGGACGGAGCAGCGTGTGGAACGCGAAGGGCGAGCTCCTCGCGCGCGCGCCGATGTTCGAAGAGGCGCTCGAAATCGTCGAGCTCGACGTTCCGGGCGCCGTCGCACCGCAAGCGGAGAGCCGCGCCGAAGCGGCTTATCGCGCGCTCGTGCTCGGCGTGCGCGACTACGCCGCGAAGTGCGGTTTTCGGCGCGCCGTCATCGGCCTCTCCGGCGGCATCGACTCCGCCCTAGTCGCGACGATCGCCGCGGACGCGCTCGGTGCAACGAACGTCACCGGCGTCTCCATGCCGACCCGCTACTCGTCCGAGGGGTCGCTCGCCGACGCCCGGGCGCTCGCGACGAGTCTCGGCATCGCGTACGACGTCGTCGACATCGATCCTATTTTTAGGGGTTACCTGGAGCGTCTCGGGCCGTTCGTGGAACGGCTCGGCGCGCCGGGGCCCGGCGACGTCACCTGGGAAAATGTGCAAGCGCGCATCCGCGGCGCGACGTTGATGGCCGCGTCGAACCGCACCGGCGCGATCGTGCTGACCACCGGGAACAAAAGCGAGGTCGCCGTGGGTTACTGCACGCTGTACGGCGACATGGTCGGCGGTCTTTCGGTGATTAGCGACGTCCCCAAAGTCATGGTCTACGAGATTGCCCGATGGGTGAACCGCGACGGCCCGCGTATTCCCCAAAATTCAATCGACAAGGCCCCGAGCGCGGAGCTCCGCCCCGATCAAAAGGATCAGGATTCGCTCCCGCCGTACGAAGTGCTCGATCCGATCCTCGAGCTTTACGTCGAAAAGGGGTTGGGCAAGGACGCCATCGTCGAGCGCGGGTTCGACCCGGCGGTGGTCTCGCGGGTGCTTCACATGGTGCGCGCGAGTGAGTACAAGAGACGGCAAGCAGCGCCGGGGCTCATCATCACGAGCAAGGCATTCGGCCCCGGTCGTCGCGTGCCGCTTGCTCAGGGGTTCGTCGAGGAATGAGTTCGAAAATCGAAGGAGCGATCATCGCCGTCGTCGCGGCGCTATGCTCGTTGAACTGCAAGAGCGACGGCAACACGAAGCAGACGGGCACGCCGCCCGTGGCGACGGCGCGCCCCGCCGCGTCGATGCTGACGCTCCCTCGCGCTCCCACCCCGCCGAAAAACTTGCCGCCTCGGGCCGTGCCGACGTCGTGGCCCGTCGCGAGTGGGCCGGCGATGGCGATCCTCGCCGGCAAAGGCGTCGGGCCGATCCGCTTCGGCGCGACCGTCGCGACGATCGAACGGCTCATGGCGGCGCCGTGTGAGGTGCGCGACGCCGACGCGTGTCGCTACTACGCGCGCGGCATCGAGTTTCTGCTCAAGGGCGGCGTCGTGAAAGAGATGCACATCTCGCGTCCTGGCCGACCCGCGCCGAAGGGGTTCTCTTACGGCATTTTCAACGGTTCGACCCCCGAAGGCGTCACCACGCTGGTCCTCGAACGCGCGGTACCCGAGCTCATCGGCGCGCCTCCGAAAAAAGAAGCCGTCGCCGACGGCGGCGCGAACGGAACCGTCGACAGCTGGCAATACCCAGGAATGCGCGTCGATTTCGATCGAACGGGGAACAAAGTCGTGGTCGGCGAAATCGTGTTGACCAAAGGTTGAGGCTCGCTCGTCACTCTTCGCGAACGCGCCGCCGCTCTTGAATCATGTGCTGCGTGATCGCCCGCTGAGCTTCGGTCGGCTCGACGAGGGTCCACACGTCGTGGGCGCGGCGCGTTCCGGCGTTTTCGAGCAAAATGTCCGCGGCGCGCTCGGGTGGGATCGCGTCGAAGTGACGACCGGGTAACTCGACGAGGGCCGTTCTCGCGCGGAGGTTTTCGAGCGTCTCGAGGATCCGCTCGACGACGACGCGAAACGCCGGCTCGTCGAACTGTGCCGCGGGTCCGATGCCGAAGAAGAGCAGCTTGTCGAAAGGGAGCTTCGGTTTTCCAGGGACGAGCAGGACTTCGCCGCTCTCGCCGGTCGCGAACCCGGCCTGGATGAGCCGCGAGATCCGTCCGGCGAGACGCCAATCGACGAGGCCCGCGAGCCCGTGCGGCGGCCGCTCGTCCGAGGCGAGCGCCGCGACGAGCACTTCGGTTCCGGCGAGGTCGAGGCGCCTCAGATTCGGAGTCGTGAAGCGCAGATCCACCGCTACCGGTCCGCGTCTTTCGGGCGCTCGTTCTCGAGGAGCCGTCCGGTGTCGTCCGCCACGCGAGCGAGAACGCCGTTCACGAACGCGCCGCTCTCTTCGGTTCCGAATCGCTTCGCGAGCTCGACGGCCTCGTCGAGGATCACCGCGCGCGGGACGTCGGGCCGCCGCATGAGCTCCCACGCGCCGATGCGGAGCACGTTGCGATCGACGCGTGTCATTCGCTCGAGGCGCCAGTGATCGCTCGCTCGCGTCACCTGTTCGTCCACGGCGGGGCGATCGGCGGATACGCCGCGCACGACTTCTTCGGCGTAGCTTTTTCCTTCGGCGTCGCCGGGAAATTCGCGCCAGAAATTCCGGATCGCTTCACCGATCGGCGCCCCGGCGGCTTCGATGGCAAAGAGGATCTGGAGAGCAGCCTCTCGTCCGCTGGATCGCGCTCCCACGGCGGCCTCGGCTCAGAGGCCCGCTTGCGCGAGCTCCGCGGCGAGCGACACCATTTCGATCGCGGCGATGGCCGCGTCGGCGCCCTTGTTTCCGGCCTTCGTGCCCGCGCGTTCGACCGCTTGCTCGATGGTATCGGTCGTGAGCACGCCGAACGAGACGTAAACGCCGGTCTCCATCGAGGCGTGCGCGACGCCCTTCGCGACCTCGCCCGCGACATAATCGAAGTGCGGGGTGCCGCCGCGGATCACCGCGCCCACGGCGACGATCGCGTCGAACCGCTTCGAGCGCGCGAGCCGGAGACAGGTGTGTGGGATCTCCCACGACCCCGGCACTCGGACGACCGTGAGGTGGTCGGGCTCGGCGCCGTGACGGACGAGCGCGTCCTTCGCGCCGAGCACCAGTTGCTCGACGATGAAGGCGTTGAACCGCGCCGCCACGATGGCGAACCGCGCGCCCTTCGGAACGATGAGCGCGCCGGAAAACTCGGCGGGAAGCGCGTCGTTTTTCTTACTGGCCATGAATCTCGGCGACCCTATCATCGAACGGCGAAGAACGCCTTCGACCGCTCGCGGATCATCGCCCCTTCTTTTCGAGGAGCGGAACCGTCTCGACGATTTCCAGACCGTAGCCGCGAATGCCGGCGATTTTCCGGGGATTGTTCGTCAAGAGCCGCAGCTTATGCAAGCCGAGCTCGCGCAGGATCTGCGCGCCGAGGCCGAACTCGCGGAGCGCGCTGCGGTGTGGAATTTCGTTCGTCGGATTCGACGGTTCGGGCGGCTTCGCTGGGTCCGAGCGCACCGCGAGCGCGTCGAGCTGGCCGCGCAGATCGCTCTTTGCCGGCAGGTAGACGATGACGCCTTTGCCTTCGCGCTCGATGATGTCGATGGCCTCGCGCAGGTTCTGGCCGCCTTCGAACACGCTCGAACTGAACAGATCGCCGATGAGCGAGCCGCCGTGCATCCGGCAAAATACGGGCTCATCGGGCTTCGGTTCGCCTTTGACGAGCGCGAGAAACTGACGCCCGTCGCTCGGCGCGTCGTACACGATGGCCTTCCACTCCGTGCCGGTGCGATCGAGCCGGATCGGCCGCTCGTCGATGCGATCGACGAGCCGCTCCGTCTGCAACCGGTAACGAATGAGGTCGGCGATCGTGAGGATCCGGAGGCCGTGGGTGCGCGCGAAGATCTCGAGATCCGCGAAGCGCGCCATCGTCCCATCGTCGTTCATGATCTCGCAGATGACGCCCGCCGGCAGACGACCGGCGAGGCGCGCGAGGTCCACCGATCCCTCGGTCTGACCCGTCCTCACGAGGACGCCGCCGCGCTGAGCGCGCAAGGGAAACACGTGGCCCGGCGTGACGAGGTCGTCGGGGCGCGACTGCGGATTGATGCAAACCTGCACCGTGCGCGAGCGATCGGCGGCGCTGATTCCGGTCGTCACGCCGTGGCGTGCCTCGACACTGACGGTGAACGCCGTCCCGAACTGCGGCCCGCCGCGCCACTTCGGCGCTTGCATCATCGGGAGTTCGAGCCGCTCGACCTGTTCTTCGGTGAGCGTGACGCAAATGAGTCCGCGCCCGTATTTGGCCATGAAGTTGACGGCTTCCGGCGTGATTTGATCGGCGGCCATCGTGAGGTCGCCTTCGTTCTCGCGATCCTCGTCGTCGACGAGGATGACCATTTTGCCGGCGCGCACGTCGTCGATGGCGCGCTGAACGCGCTCGAGCAATTCGGGTTCGATGTCTAACGTCATGGAGGTTCGAGTCGAAATTCAGCGGGTGAATCCCGCGCGGCGCAGCGTTTCTTCGAGCCGGGGCTCCGCGGCGCCGCCGTGGACGGCATCCAGATAGCGAACCACGTAGCGCGCGAGAAGATCCACTTCGAGGTTCAGCTTCGTTCCCGGCGACAGCGTCTTCAGATTGGTCATCGAGAGCGTGTGGGGAATGAGCAAGATGTCGAACGTCGCGGCATCGACGCGATTCACGGTCAGCGAGACCCCGTCGAGGACGACCGAGCCCTTCTCGGCGACGTAGCGTGCGAGCTCTTTGGGCAATTCGATGCTCGCGCGGCGCATTTCCCCGTCGAGCGCGACGCGGACGACGTTCACCATCGCGTCGACGTGGCCGCTGACGAGGTGTCCGCCGAGGCGATCGCCGAGCGCGAGCGCGCGTTCGAGGTTCACCGCGTCGCCGCTACCGAGCAGTCCAAGGTTCGTGCGCTGGACGGTCTCCGTCGAGACGTCGGCCTCGAACCCCGTCCCGGTGATCGTCGCGACCGTGAGGCAAGCGCCGTTGACGCTCACCGATTCCCCGAGGGAAAGCGGGCCGATCTCCGTGCCGAGGGCGAGCCGGAACCCGGACGCCGAAGGCGTGCGCCGGAGCACGCGCCCGGTGACTTCGATGAGTCCGGTAAACACGCGGCTCACATAGCACCGGCCGGCGCCCCGTGTCGCCGACATGTAACGCTTGCGGCGCCGAGAAGCGGGCGAGACTATCGGCCCGAGACCTTTGTCCGAAGTTCCTTTTTCGACGTCGCGCTCCGGCGCGCGTCGCACGACCGTTCGCGTCGTCGGCGCGGCCATCGCCGGCGCGACGCTCGCCGCTTGTGGGCCGGGGCTCGAGGCGCTGCACGAAGGCAACATCCGCTTCGAGCACTGCTATCGCCTGGACACCGACTCGCGGATCGCGCCCACGCATCGCGAATATTGCTGGCGCGACTGGACCGAGACGTACGCGTACGGTCAACCGCTCGACCGCGTCGAGTACGCTCGCCGCAGAATCGTCTCGCTCGAATCCGGGGACGACGAGCTCATCACGATTGTTCATCGGCATGCGCAGGAG
>DATBBD010000833.1:0-8797 GCA_036271175.1 Polyangiaceae bacterium
CGAAGCCGGTCATGATGATCGTCATGGTGTCCGGATGCACCTCGGACACCTCGCGGAGCAGCTCGAGCCCGCCCATCCGCGGCATCTTCAAGTCGCTGATGACGAGGTCGAAGCGTGCGCGGCGAAGCTCGTCTGCGGCCGCTGCGCCGTCTTCGGCGGTGCGGACGACGTACCCTTCCATCGCCAAGAAATCGGCGATGATGTCGCGAATGAATTTCTCGTCGTCGACGACGAGGATTCGCGGCGTTTCCGTGAACGACGCGACGTCGGGCGACGACGCGGTCACGAGTCGGTCCTCCGGATGTTCCGAGCCGGGTTCACGGATACGGCTGTTCGCCCAAGAGGCCGCCGAGCGCGTGTCTCGGCGCGGGGTCGTACGACTTCAAGTAGAGGAGGTTGATGGCGTTCACCATCGCGTGCGCGATGAGCGGGCCGAGAAGCGACCCCGTGAGCTGGAACATCGCGCCGAGGGCGAGCCCCATGAGCGTCGCCCACGCGACCCAGACCCACCGACTCGGACCGGGGATCTGATGCGCCACACCGAAGATGATGGCCTGGGGAACGACGCCCACCGCGGGCTCGAGCAAACCGCGGAAGAGCAACTCTTCGCCGAACGCGCTGAGCGCCGCGATCGCCAGGATCATCGGGAGCGAGAGCTCGCGCGCGAAGGGGCGGAGCGCCGTGTGAAGGCCACGCGCCCAGTCGAACCGCGACACCGCCGCGCGCGTCGCGACGACCGTAAGCCCGCCGAACGCGACCCCGAAGATCGCGCTGTAGACGTGACGGGTTCCGGGCTCCAGGGGCAACCACGGCTCGGGGTGTACCCACGCCGAGCCCCCGCGCCAAAGGCTCACGAGAACGAGCGCGAAGATCCCCAGCAAAGCGTAGGCGGCTGCGCCCCAGCGGAGCATCGTCGACACTATGGCACGCGCGTCCCGCGGATGCATGGGAGTTTCGGCGGCCGTCGGAGACGGAGTAGAGTCCCCGGCCAGTGGACGCGAGGGACACGCCGGAGGCACTCGAGCGATTTCACGGGACGCTCGACTTGGTCGACATCGTGGCGCGACAGGTCCGTCGCTCGATCGGCCAGCACGCGGAGCTCGATGAGCTCGTGAGCTTCGGGCGCGAGGGCTTGCTCGACGCAGCACGTCGTTATGATGCGTCGCGCGGCGTGCCATTTCGTGCGTACGCGAACTTTCGCGTGCGCGGCTCCATCGTCGACGGTGTCCGCTCGCTCGCGCGATTGCCGCGAAGAGTCCACGAACGCTTGCGCGCATTCGATGCCGCGTCACGCGTCTCGGAGGGCGCGGCGGAAGATGTGCTCGGCCAGGCGCCGCCCACCGACACCAAGGCGCTTGCGGAGAGAGCCCTCGATGCGCACCTCGCCGCGATGGCGACGGCCATGGCCGTTGGGTTGATTGCGGAATCCGCCGTCGGCGAGGACGGCGAGCCGACGCCCATCGACGTCGACTCGAGCCCCGAGGACGCGGTCGGCCGCGCCGAGCTCGGGCACGTCGTCCGCGAAGCCATCGCGGAGCTCCCTCACGAAGAAGCCGAGCTCGTGCGCCGTCATTATCTCGAGGGCGAGCGCTTCGATCACGTCGCGGCCGAGCTCGGACTCAGTAAATCGTGGGCGAGCCGCCTCCACACCCGCGCCGTCGCGCGCCTCGCCAAGCGCCTCCGCGGAACGACCGATTAGCGCGATTTCCCCGTGGGTTCTCGCCCGCGAGCCGGTTCGAGGTAACCTCCGCCCATCATGACTGGTCGGGTGCTCGTGGCGATGAGCGGCGGCGTGGATTCGTCCGTGGCTGCGGCGCGTCTCGTGGCTCGGGGATTCGAAACCGTCGGCGTCACGCTGCATCTCTGGGACTACCCCGACGACGGATCGGTGAAGGGTCGATGCTGCGCGCCCGAAGACGTGTACGACGCCCGGCGCGTCGCCGACCAACTCGGCATCGCCCACTACACGTTCGACCGGCGCGAGCTCTTCGCGAAGGAAGTGGTGGCGCCGTTCGTCGATGCCTATCTCGACGGCACGACGCCGAGCCCGTGCACACGCTGCAACCGCGGCGTGAAGATGCGCGAGCTCCTCGCGCTCGCCGATCGATTCGACGCGGACGCCGTTGCCACCGGTCACTACGCTCGGATCGATCGACAGGGTTCGGTTCCGAGACTCCGGCGCGCCGCCGATCTCGCGAAGGACCAGAGCTATTTCTTGTATACGCTCGACCGTGCGAGCCTCTCGCGGCTCGTCTTCCCGCTCGGCGACGCGACGAAACAGGACGTCAGGAGCGAAGCCGTCGCGCTCGATCTTCCCGGGGCCCACAAGGGAGAAAGCCAGGAGCTGTGCTTCGTTCCGACGGGCCGTTACGACGAATTCGTCGCGGCTCGAGCCGATGAACGCGCACGTCCGGGGCCCATCGTGGACGAAGCAGGGCGCACCGTCGGAACCCACGACGGGCTCTTCCGGTTCACCGTCGGGCAGCGCAAAAACCTCGGCGTCGCCGTGGGACACCGCGCGTACGTGACGTCGCTCGACCCCGCGACGCGCACGGTGCACCTCGGGACGCGCGAATCGCTGATGGCGCGGCGAGCGGAACTTTCCGACGTGACTCTCGCCGAAGGCGTCGAGCTCCCCCTTCGCGCCGACGTCGTGGTTCGGTATCGCGCGAAGCCGATGGCTGCGCGAGTCGTCGCATCCGCCGGTCGCCCGATCGAGGTGACCTTCGACGAGCCGGTCGCGGCCGTCGTGCCCGGACAAGTAGCGGTGTTCTACGACGGCGACGTCGTGCTCGGCGGCGGGACGATCGCGACGAGCGCAGCGCGAACCGCAGAGCCGCGGACTCGAAGCGACGCGGAGGCGGCGCCGTGAAGCTCGCGGGGTTCGCGGCAGCGCTGCTCCTCCTCGGTTGCTCCACCGGCGAAGGCACGGGCAGCGTGACCAGCGACAAGCTCTACGTCGAAAATTGCTGGGACGGGCCCTTCAACTTACAGCCGACCTTCTTCGCCTCCGATCCGTTCGAGGACACGCAAGAGATCCGCGTTCAGCGCGGGGATCGCATCGTCGAAGAATCGGACGGCGTGCTCTTCACGGTGAGCAACGTCTCGAAGATCCGCTCCACGCAGCTCGGCCAGGAGATCGCGCTCGGGTTACCGGTCGGCGTGCGACCGCCGGGGTTTCCGATCACCGTCGATGCCAATCCCCCCGAAGTAAACATGTCGGTCTATCTGAACGACACGTGCCATCTGCAGAACGGCGCGCTCTACGCCGTCTCGGGCACCATCAAGTTCAACTCGCTCTTCAGTGGCAACCGGAACGAGAACAACGCGGACGCCCGTCTCACCGACGCCGAGTTCACCGCCGTGGTGACCGATCCCCGCGACGCAACCGTGGGCGCCCCGGCAAATAGCGCGGGCGACGCGGGCACCGGCGACGCGGGCGACGCGGCCGCGACGGTCGTCGCCTCGACGGGCACCGGTTCGAGCACGATTCGCTACAACCCGGCGCACGAGAGCACGGTGACCGGCAACTTCCGTTTCTTCTTCCAGCGCGGCATCCCGGCGCAGCCCTTCCCGTGAGCGCCGCGCATGCTCTCCGTCGTCGATGAGTTGCTGCGCCGCGACGCGGGCGCGTTCGAGCTCAGGTTTCGGTGCGAAGACTGCGCGCATTTCGACCCGCCGACGGGACGATGCGCCGAAGGCTATCCGAATGAGCAGCATCGGCGGGTCGCATTGGAATCCGTAGCGACGCTCTCCTTTTGTAAGAGCTTCGAACTGACGTGACATGGCGCGGTCCCATCCTCCGACCCTCATTCGCATCGCCGAGCGCACGCTGGCGGAGGACACACCGCTCGCGCACGGCGACCGCATCCTCGTCGCGCTGAGCGGCGGTGGAGATTCGACGGCCCTTCTGCACGTCCTTGCCGGGCTCGCGCCTCGGCTCGGCGTGACGCTGGTCGCGCACGGCGTCGATCACGGTCTGCGCGCCGAAGCGGCAGTCGAACTCGACCAGGCTCGCGACCTCGCCACACGACTCGACGTGCCCTTCTCGATGACCCGCGTCGAGGTCCGCCCTGGCGGGAATGTGCAAGCGAGGGCGAGGGCCGCTCGCCGCGAAGCACTCGGCGCAGCGAAGGCGAGGCACGATGCGACGTACATCGCTACCGCGCACCACGCGAACGATCGCGCCGAGACCGTCTTGATTCGACTCCTTCATGGAGGAACGCCCGCGGCCCTCGCGGTACTCCCCGTCGTCGACGGCGTGTGGATGCGACCACTGATCCGAGCGAGAAAGTCCGACGTTCTCGCACACCTCGCCCGACACGAGCTGCCGTACGCCGAGGATCCATCGAACGAAAATCGCCGATTTCTGAGAGCCCGAGTCCGCCACGAACTCTTGCCGCTACTCGAGCAGCTCTCGCCGTCGATCGTCGATCATCTCACCGCCCTTGCCGACGAAATCGCTTCCGGGCCATTGCCCACGGTGCTCGACGAGGACGGACGAAAGGTCGCCCTCGGGCGCGCGCATTCTCGCGCACTTGAGCGGGCCCTCAGACTCGGGTTCGCGGCTCGCATCCGCCTCTCGGAGGGGAGAGAATTGCGCGTCGACCCTCGGGCGGGCGCCCTTTGCGTCGAGAAGTCGCTGAAGAAGCCCCCATCCAGCACGGACAACTGGAATAAGGGGGGTGCCAAACGCCGGAAAAGTGGTTAACTGATCGACGTTCGCCGTTACGTGTTCCCGCTTTGGGGCCGTACGGCCGTGATGGCTCCTAGGTCGCCGAGGTATTCGTGAAGCAACCCCACAAGACGCTTCTTCTTTGGGTCGTCCTTATCGTCGCATTCCTTGCGATCTGGCAGTTCTTGAACGCGGATGGACCGCAGCGGCAGCCGATGGCGTTCAGTGACTTCGTCACGCTGGTCCGTGCCCCCAAGGAAGCGCGCCACGTCGACTCGGTGAAGATCAAAGACCGCGAGTACACGTTCACGATCGTCGGTCCGAACCAGAAGGGTCAGGAACGCGGCGTCACGATCGGCCCGGAAGAGTACGCGCCGGAGCTCCTCAAGTACGACGTGAAGGTCGAGTACGAAGAGGACGAGACCAATCCGTTCCTCACGACCACGCTCACCATCCTCGTGCCGATGGTGTTCCTGCTGGTCATGTTCTACCTGTTCATGCGCCAACTGCAGGCCGGCGGCGGCAAGGCGATGAGCTTCGGCAAGAGCCGGGCGCGTCTCCTGAACGAAGCGCAGAACAAGGTCACGTTCGCCGACGTCGCCGGAATCGACGAAGCGAAGGACGAGGTCGAGGAAATCATCGCGTTCCTCAAGGACCCGAAGAAGTTCCAGAAGCTCGGCGGTCGCATTCCGAAGGGCGTCCTCATGATGGGGCCACCCGGTACGGGTAAGACGCTCCTGGCCCGAGCCATCGCCGGCGAAGCGGGCGTACCGTTCTTCAGCATCTCGGGCTCGGACTTCGTCGAGATGTTCGTCGGCGTCGGGGCGAGCCGCGTTCGCGACCTCTTCGAGCAGGGCAAGAAACACGCGCCCTGCATCATCTTCATCGACGAGATCGACGCGGTCGGTCGTCACCGCGGCGCCGGCCTCGGCGGCGGGCACGACGAGCGCGAACAGACGTTGAATCAGCTCCTCGTCGAGATGGACGGCTTCGAATCGAACGAAGGCGTCATCATCATCGCCGCGACGAACCGCCCGGACGTGCTCGATCCGGCGATTCTCCGGCCCGGCCGCTTCGACCGACGCATCGTCGTTCCGCGCCCGGACGTGCGCGGCCGCGAGGGGATCTTGAGTGTGCACACCAAGAAGGTGCCGCTCTCGAGCGACGTAAACCTCGCCATCCTGGCCGCCGGGACGCCGGGCTTCGTCGGTGCCGATCTCGAGAACCTCGTGAACGAGGCGGCGCTCCTCGCCGCGCGCCAGGACAAAGACGCGGTCATGATGCAGGACTTCGAGCTCGCGAAGGACAAGGTCCTCATGGGCAGCGAACGTCGCAGCATGGTGATGAGCGAAGACGAACGCCGCATCTCGGCCTGGCACGAAGCGGGTCACACCCTCGTCGGCAAGCTCGTCGAGGGCAACGACTCCGTTCACAAGGTGTCGATCATCCCGCGCGGTGCCGCGCTCGGCGTGACCCAGTTCCTGCCCACCGAAGATCGTCACACCATGTCGCGCAAGCAGCTCCTCGCGCGGCTCGCGATGGCGCTCGGCGGCCGCGTCGCGGAAGAAATCGTGTTCGGCGAAATCACCAGCGGCGCATCCGACGACATCAAACGTGCGACCCGCATCGCTCGCGCGATGGTATGCGAGCTCGGCATGAGCGCGAAGCTCGGCCCGCTCGCCTACGGCGAACAGGAGGAGAACGTGTTCCTCGGCCGCGAAATCACGCAGCGGCGCGAGGACTACTCGGAAGACACCGCGCGCGAAATCGATCACGAAGTGCGCGCGCTGATCGACAAGCAGTACGAACTCGCCCGTCGGGTCGTCGCGGAAAACCGCGACAAGCTCGATCGCGTCGCTCAGATGCTGCTCGAGCGCGAGACGCTCGACTCCGAGGAGATCGAGGCGGCCATGGAGGGACGACCCCTCCCGGCCCGCGACCGCATCATCATTCCGAGCTGGAGCGACAAGCGCAACCAGGCCAAGGAAAAGAAGCGCCCTGCCAGCATCTTCGGGACGCCCAAGCCCGCGACGAGCTGACGAACACCTGCGACGGACGGTTCGAACGGCGCCGCAACGAGCGGCGCCGTTTATGTTTTGTGCGCCCGAGAATTCGCTCAGTAGCCCGGCGGGTCGCTCGCGGGAAACGACTCCCACGACGCCTCGTCGACGACGTCGCGTAGCGCGCGAGTGCCGCGCCCGAACGCGCTGGTTACCTCGGCGCCGCCACGAATCAGACGGAGGTGCGTCTTCACGGACTGGTTTCGCATCTGCACCGCGCTCCGGGCCGCGCGTTCGAACAGGCCGCGAGTTCGCGCGACGACGAGCCGCTCGACGCCAATCACCAGATCGCTCCCTACCGTCAACGCGACGGCAAGCGAGTGGAAGAAGGCGTTGGCCGCGACCTTTCGTATCTCTTCAATTGCCATTTTTTAGACCTCCGGACCGACACCGCATTCGAGCGGCGAAGCCCACCTGAGCTTCACGAATCGTGCCCGAAGAAGCGGTCGGGGTTTGGGCGACGTGAACGCTGCTGCTCCGTCTTCTCGATGATCGAAGGCTGCGATCTCATGACCTTTCTGCCACGCCAGTGAGGCGAAAATGTTCGGTATCCGCGGCTCGGCGAGCGACAATGCGTCCGCAGCGTTCAGACTTCGTTTTGGTACGACCCGTGCACCAGGCGGTGCGTGAGCACGCTCGACGATAAGGCGGTAGATCGGCACTCCGACTGCGCAGGGCTGTTCCTCGACGAGCGATGGGACGACCCCGCGGCACTTCGCGGCGAGATCTACACCGCCGAGCGGCTCACCGAGCACGCGGCGGATGTCGCGCGCGCGCACGGAGCGCCGTCGCTCGCGGTGCCCGCGGGACCGCTCCGCGCGCGCATCGTCGCCGCGCGGGGTCGGATCCGCGAGGCATACACGACGCTCGCACGCGAAGCGGAAAAGCACCGCGATTCGTCGCCGGCGGAGGAGTGGCTCCTCGACAACTCGCACATCGTCGAAGAGCAGCTCCGCGAGATCGAGGAGGATCTACCGTGGGGCTATCTGATCAAGCTTCCGCGGATCGGAAAAGGCCCGATGGCGGGCTACCCGCGAGTGTACGGCCTCTGCCTCGACTATTTGCGGCACACCGACGCGCGCGTCGAGCTCGAGAACCTCTCCGCGTACGTACTCCGATACGAAAGTGTGTCCCCGCTCACGATCGGCGAGCTCTGGGCGATTCCGATCATGCTTCGGCTCGGGCTCATTCTCGTCGTTGGAGCGCTCGCGGTTTCGGAAGCGACGGCGAGAGAACGCGCTCGCGGCGACGATTGGGCCGACCGCCTGCTCGCCGCGGGAACGAATCCGAAGGACGTGGCCACCGTCTTGGTCGAGCTCGAGCGCGACGAAGGAACGCTCACCCCGTTCTTTCTCGTCCAGCTCATTCGCCGCCTCCGAGAGCACGAGACCTCGTCGGACTCGACGTTCGAATGGATCGCCGCGCGCTGCGCGAAGATGCATACGACGCCGGAGGAGCTGACGCGAAAGCATCACCTGCGGCAAGCCGCCGATCAGCTCTCGGTGGGCAACGCGATCACGGCGATGCGCGTCGTGGGTGCGTTCGCATGGAACCAATTCTTCGAAGCGACGAGCTTCGTCGAAAAAATACTCTGGAACGACCCCGCCGGCGCGTACCGCGCCAGCGACGAATCGTCGCGCGATCGCTGCCGCCACGCGGTCGAGGCGATCTCGCGGCGCTGTCCGCTGGACGAATGTGCCGTCGCGACGCGGGCGCTGTCGCTGGCCGAGGAGGGCGCGAAATCGCACCCCGACGACCCGGCGCGCGCGCACGTCGCGTACTACCTCGTCGACGAAGGACGCCGCGTCCTCGACGCCTCGGTTCACTATCGACCGCCGATCGGCCGGCGCGTGACTCGCGCGCTGGTCGATCACGGCAAATCGTTCTACTTCGGTCTCCTCGGCGCCGGCACGGTCGGGTTCACCGCGCTCGCGCGGGAACACTTGGCCGCGCGGGGCGCGCGCGGCGTCGAACTCGCCTTGTTGATTCTGCTCGCGGTGATGCTCTCGAGCGAAATCGCGGTCGCGCTGATCAACGGCTTGGTCGTGGCCGTCCTGCCGCC
>DATBBD010000834.1:0-1727 GCA_036271175.1 Polyangiaceae bacterium
GGCTGGATCCCATCGAAGTCGACGAGCGCCGTGCACGCGACGAACGATGTGCATGCGACGAACGACGCGCCGGCCATGAAACTTGCGCCACGGAGCGCGCGCGCCGGACGACGCCTCATAGCGCCCCGCGGACGCCGAGACTTGCGCCGCCCGGAATGGCACCGGCGGTCATGTCGACTTCGTGGTGACTCCCGGGAAAGAACACGAGCCACGCGCCGACCGCCGCGGCGGCGAGTCCGACTCCGAGCGTCACGTCGCTCACCGTCGCAAAAGTTCGACCGGAATCTGCGGCGCGGAGACCGACTGCGTTGCAAAACCGACCCCCGCCGCCCGGCTTGTCTTCGCAACTGCCGTCGAGCGAATGCTCCTTCGAGAGCGCGACGATACCCGTGACGACGCTCGCGCCGAGCGTCGCGATGCCGACACCGCCCACGATGGCTCCGGCGACGACTCGACGGGAAGGCCGCGATCGAATCGCCGGGGGGTGGCCCTGCCTATATTCGACCATTCGAGTGGCCGCTTGATCGGGGGGATGGTTCCCTTCCGCGACGATTTCGCCCGCGTCGACGGCGAGATCGACGCGCTGTCCGTCGACGAGGCTGACACGGTACTCACGGTCCGCGTGTTCCGCTGCGCGCACGATCACGATGTGGTCACCGGCGTCGACGGGCAGAGCCGCGTTCAGCGATTGCGGGGGCAGCGGGCGTGCGTCGAGGACGACGACCGCGCCCGCCGGTGCCGCGTGCCCGAGTCGAAGCGCGATCATCGGCACGTGAGCGGCCAGGTCCGAAATGTGTGCGGACGCGATGGGCTCGCGAGGATCGCTCGCGGGCAGCCGAGCCGCGACTTCTCGAAACTGCTCGAGCGCGAGCGCGCGTCGTCCGCGTCGCTCGTTGCAATTGGCGAGATTGAAGACGGTTCCCACCGCAGGATCGAGCTGATTGCTCGCCTCGAACTTCTCGCACGCTTCGTCGTACTCGCCGCGCGCCATCGCTGCCCTTCCCTCGGAAAACAGCGATTCTGCGGCAGCCTGCGACGAGGCGTCGGCGTTTGCGCGGAGCGACAACGCGGAGAGCGCCGCGAACCAGAACAACGCTCCTCGTCGCCGGACGACCGTCACGCGAAAAGCATAGTGTCGTCGTCGGACGCAAGACAGATAAAGAGAACACTCGATGCGAGCGTGTTGCGGATTGCCTCAACGTGCGCGAGCGCACACTGCGATTCGTATCGAAGCCGGCGCTCGAGACGGTGCTAGATTTTCGGGCAGCCGGCATGGACGCCACGGATTCGGTCGTCGAGCGAGCGGCAGCGCGAGTGGGCACCGTGCTCGCCGAAAAATGGACGCTGGATGCGCTCATCGGTGTTGGCGGAATGGCCGCTGTGTATGCGGCCACGCATCGCAACTCGAAGCGCGTCGCCATCAAGATCATGCACCGCGAGCTCTCGATCTACGACGAGATCCGAGAGCGATTTCTGCGCGAGGGGTACGCAGCCAATCAGGTGAATCACAGCGGCGTGGTCACCGTGCACGACGACGTCGTGACCGACGACGGCTCCGCGTTCTTGGTCATGGACCTGCTCGACGGCGAGACGCTCGACGCCCGTCTCGAGCGCAAAGGTCGCCTCGAGGTCGACGAGGTGCTCGACCTGACGGACCAGGTGCTCGACGTGATCCGGGCCGCTCACGAAAAGGGGGTCATTCATCGAGATCTGAAGCCCGAGAACAT
>DATBBD010000835.1:0-6732 GCA_036271175.1 Polyangiaceae bacterium
GCCGAGTCAGAGGTTCTTCAGAACCCGAGCCGGAACGCCACCGACCAGCGTATTTACCGGAACGTCGTGGGTGACGACCGCGCCCGCCGCGATGATCGAACCCTTCCCGACCGTGATGCCGGGGAGCAAGGTGGCGCGCGACCCGATCCACACGCCGTCTTCGATGACGATGGGTCCGAACTCGGACCACCCCGCGCGTCGCCAGGGCGGACCGATCTGGTGGTCGACGGTGAGAAGGAGCACGTCGTGCCCGATGTTGACGCCTTTGCCGATTTTCACCGAGCCGCCGAGGTTCACTCGGAGTGGACCGGTGATGTACGTGTCGGCTCCGACCGAAAAGAGCTCGCTCCAGTCGCCTTTGCCGGACAAGTAGAGTTCGCCCATTACCAGCGCGCCCTTGCCGATCGGAATCCCCGCGGCGCGAAGGAGCGCAGTCCGCACTCGGTTGAACCCGAACTGCGGCAGGATGTTCGCCAACTGTTGCGCGACTTGATGGCGCGGGTGGAGCCCAGAAAGTTCCTGTTCAGCGAACTTGGCGAGCCAGTTTTTCACGGCGGATGAGGGCAGTTTGGCGGAGCGTGGACCCTTCAGAGGGATCGGAGAACGGGTCTGCGCGGAACGCGCGGTGCGAGCCATGCCGATAGATACAACGTACCAGTTGTCGAACGCGTTGTCGTTCCCGAGCGCGGCGTAGCAAAAAGCCACGAGCGATTTTCAGTCTGCCAATATACCGCGTCGGGGCGAAACGGGCTCGCCCGCCCGCGACAACACTTCTTCGAACTGACGTTTCCCGAGCGCTTCGGCGGATGCTTGCCAATACAGCAGATTCGCCAGCACGCCGCACACCTTGTCGGAGACCGACGGGGCGCGCGTGGCCGCCTTCGAGAGGAGAAACGACCGCAAGGCTTGTCGCGCCGCGCGTTCGAGCGCCGGCCGATCGCGGCAACTACGAAGCAGCAACCGCGTCCCTGCGTGCAGGCGCTCGTAGTTGCCGGCGAGGAGCTCGATGAGCCGGTCATGTCCGAGATCGCCGAAAATCTGGACTTCGAGGCGGCCGTAGCTCGTGTGCGCGAGCGACCACGAATCGAGTGATCGCTCCGCGTGATGCAGCCCGATCGCGCGCGGATTGAACCTGAATTTCAGTCCGCGAGCGTCGAGTCTTCGGCCGAGCTCCACGTCTTCGCCGCGCAAAAATTCCGGATTGAAGCCGCCCGCGTCCACGACGTGACGTCTGCCGACGGAAGCGTTGCCCGTCCAGAATTGACGAAACGTCGGCGCGTAGTCGCCGCGCAACATCGCGTCGTATTGCGCTTCCACCTTGGCCTGTTCCCACGCGACCCAGGGCTGCGGGTAATGAGGAAGTGACGAGAGCGGACCGATCACCACGAGGTCGTCTCGTTCCGCCGCGTGCGAGCGAAGATGCTCGTCGATGAGCTCCGGGAGCGGCTCCACGTCATCGTCCAGAAACAAGACGAGCTCGCCGCGCGCCGCCTCGACGCCCGTGTTTCGCGCTCGCGCCGGTCCGGAATTATTTTGCCGAAGCGTTCGGAGCGAAAACGGAAAAGCCGACGCTCGGAGCGCGTCGCTCGTGCCGTCGGTCGATCCGTCATCGACGACCACCACCTCGAAGCGCGTCGGATCCGCGGTCTGCCGTTCCAGCGCAGATAGAACGCGACTCAAGCGGGCCTTCCGATTGTACGTCGGGGTGACCACGCTGAGCTCGAACTCTCCGGCCATCTTACCTTTGTGCCGGTATCATTCGGGTCGAAGCTGTCAAGACCGGTCACTGCCCTGCAGCGAGTGGACGGCGCGACGAGCGCGCAGTATTACGCGCAAAAGTGACGGAAGTCCGGCCGGCAATTGTCTCGGCGACCCCGGCGGCTCGCCTGCACCTGGCCCACGTCGAAGGGCTGCGCGCCCTCGCGGCGCTCGTGGTGTTCGTCAATCACGCTTACGCGCAGACGTGGTCGGGCGGGCTCAAAGAACCGGCGCTCGCGGTGTTCGTTCCGTTCAAGTACTCGATGATCGCGGGGCACCTCGCGGTGAGCGTGTTCATCGTCATCTCGGGCTTCTGTCTGACCCTTCCGGTGGTCGACGGCGGCGATCGCCTTCGCGGCGGTATGCGACGATTCTTCGAGCGCCGAGCTCGCCGCATTCTGCCTCCGTATTACGGCGCGCTGTTTCTGTCGCTCGGCCTCATCTTCACGATCATCGGAAAGCCCACCGGCACCTTGTGGGACGAGCCCATCCAGACCGATTGGCGGGCCGTCGTCGCGCATCTCCTCCTCGTTCAGGATTTCTTCCGCACCGGCCTCATCAATTACGTGTTTTGGTCGATCGCCGTCGAGTGGCAGCTTTATTTTTTGTTCCCCCTCCTCGTCTGGGCTTCCCGGCGGTACGGCATTTTGCGAGTGGCGACCGCGGCGCTCATCGTCGGTTACGCAGTCCGGTTCGGCTTCGACGGCACGCGGATCGCGCGAGCGAACCCGCACTACCTCGGGCTGTTCTCGCTCGGCATGCTCGCCGCGTACGTCGTGCGTTCGCCGCGTCCGGAGTTCGTTCGAGCGCGCGCTCTCGGCGTGTGGCCGTGGCTCGTCGGAGGGTCGCTCGCGCTGGTCAGCGTGCTCTCCGTGGTCTGGGGGGTCACCGTGGGCGAGTCGCGGTTTCACCTCCTCGACTTCCCCGTCGGCGTGATGGCCATGACGACCTTGGTCCACACGACCTTATCCCGCGATCATTTGCTCTCGCGGTTCTTGAGCTTTCGCCCGCTGGTCTTCATCGGCACATTTTCTTACAGCGTGTACCTGGTTCACGCTCCGCTCCTCCAGATCATCTGGCAGTACGCGCTCCGCCCGCTCGGCGTCGGTGAATCCGCCATGTTCGTCGCGTTTCTCACCGTGGGGCTCGTGCTCGTGCTCGCGTTTGCGTACGGGTTCTTCCGCGTGTGCGAAGAGCCGTTCATGGGAACCTCCGCTCGAGATGCGCGACGGCGGGAGAGTGCGCGCATCGTGCCCGCCGCATGACCTTCGCCGCGCGACGCGGGCGCGGGCGGAGCGGGCCAGCAGAAAGAGAATTGGTCCTTGAAGAGTGTCGTTCGGCGCGCGTAACATGCTCCCGCGTGGTGCTCGGCGGCTTCTCCAACGTTGCACGCACCCGGAGGATCGGAGCCAAATCGATGCGCCTGAGCTTGTCCTTCGTCGCGCTATGTGCGGCGCTCGTCACCGGTTGTGCAGGGCCGGGCCATTTCGTCTGGTTTCATGACCTGCCGAGGGCCGACTGGGGCGACTCCTCGGGACTTTACGTCATCGGCATCGGCGACGTCATTCACGTCCAGGTCTACGAGCAGGAAGGCCTCACGACTGCCGCGAAGATCCGGAGCGACGGTCGAATCGCGCTGCCGTTCATCGGCGAAGTCGTCGCCGTCGGCAAGCACCCGGCGGAGCTCGCCGCCGAGATTCAAGACCGGTTGAAGCAGATCATCGTCACGCCGCGAGTCACCGTGAACATCGATCAGTCGCAGCCCATCGTCGTCGTGGTGCTCGGCGAGTTCGGCCACGTGGGAACGCTGTCGCTCGAGACGTCGCAGGCCGGTCTCCTGCAAGCCATCGCGCTCTCCGGCGGCTTCTCGGACTTCGCGGACAAGTCCCGCATCTTCGTGCTCCGCAAGGTGCCGACGTTCGAGCGAATTCGCTTCACGTACGACCAGCTGCTCCAGAACGCCGATGGCGCGGCGACGTTCATGCTGCGTACCGGCGACGTTCTCGTCGCGGAGTAACGGCGACGTTCTCGTCGCGGAGTAACGGCGAGACCGTTCACGCCGCGCGTCGCGAAACGAGGGGCCGCGGGCACTCGACGGGCCCTCGTCCGTCACTTCGTTTCACGACGGCGTTTCTGGACGCTCCGCTTCGCGCGAGGTTCGAACCCATTCCGACGTCGCGGGCCGTCGCCGGAGTCGCAGCGCGATTTTCCAGGCCACGTACGCGGGCGCTAGCGCGAGATCGAGCAGGCCTCGCGCTCCGGTTTCCGACACCATCCAACCGCGGAGCACGTAGAGGACGATCGCCGCGACGCTCGCGCCGAACACGGTGCCACTCACACGAAACCCGCCTGCGACGAGGCCACCGACGACCGCGAGCAGAAGCCCGAGCGCGGCTGCGACGGCCAACCTCGACAACGGTGGCACGAGTACGTCGATGCCGAGGTCCAGGAGCACGCGATTCCCGGCGAGGCCTCGGCGAAGAAGACGGCCGGCGTATTTCCGCGTCAGCGCGGCGCGGCCCCCCTCCCAGCGCTCGCGCTGCGACTCCGCGGCTTTCGCGTTGGTGACCATTTCGCCGTACACGTGCGCCTCGTCCGCGTAGAACACACGGTGACCCGCCTCGGCGAGGCGGATGCCGTACTCGACGTCTTCGACGATCGAATACGCCTCGTGGGGCACCTCGCGAAGGACGCGAGCACTGAAGCACATGCCGTTGCCGCGGAGCCCCGCAGACACGCCGAGGCGCTCGCGTCCGCGCGAACGAACGACGTGGAACGCGCCGAAGGCGATGGCGATGAGGCGGGTTCGCCACGCGGCCATCGCGTTGCGAACGGCGTAGTCCGCCTGAACGGCGCCCGCTCCCGACTCGAGACGCGCCGCGAATGCACGGAGCAAATTGGGCGATACCACGGTGTCCGCGTCGATGACGACCGCCGCGTCGACGTTTTCCGGCAAGCGGGCGAACGCGTAGTGGAGCGCGTACCCCTTGCCGCGTTCGTCGTCGCTGGTCCGCGTCAGCACGAGTGCGCCCGCGGCGCTCGCTCGCGTGGCCGTGTCGTCCACGCAGTTGTCGGCGATCACCAGCACGTCGTAGAGCTCCGGCGGGTAGTCCAACGCCCGAAGGTTTTCGATCGTCGACGCGATGCCGAGGCCTTCGTCGTGCGCGGGGATCAGCACGCGAAACCGTGTTCTGGGCGTCGCGCGCGCGGCGAGCGGAAGCTTCGCGGAGAGGAGCGTGAGCAGAAACAAGTACCCGGCGCAGGCGAGCACCGGAATTCCGAGCAGCGCCAGGGCGAGGTCGACCCACGCCATCAGGCGGCTTGCTCCGGCGATTGCACGCCGTTCACGACTCGTGCGCGGACCGCACCGGGTCCCGTTTTCTTCTTCTTCGAACCCCACTGCCCGGTGGCCACGGCGAGCTTGCCGGCCACGGCGAGCGACGGCGCGACGATGAACACGCCGGTCCACGACCCGAGCCCCATGTCGCCCCAACACTGAACGAGATAGACGAGCACTGCGCCGAAGCAGGCCGTGGCCGCGACCCGCTGCGACGGTTCCGTCGCGGCCTTGTGGGCGCGCATCGCGAAGTAGACGCCGGCAGCCCAGAGCAACGTGAGCGCGGTGTAACCGAAATAGCCGCAATAGCACCAGAGCCCGAGGATGCTGTTGTGCGGGACGAAGCGCTCGAGCGAGTACGAAATTTCCGGAAGCTTCACGACCTCGACGTAGCCGTTGCCATATCCGGTACCGAGGATCGGGTTCATGCGAACCGTCGAGATCAAGTCGAAGTTCTCGAGCTCGCGCCAGAGCGTCGACGAATCGGATTGCGCGTCGACGACCGAGCGCATGATCTTCACCGGCTTGAAGATCGAAGACGCGGCGTTCCAACCGACGACGAAATACGCGAGGATCACCGGCGAAGAGTAGATCAGCGTTCGGCGAACGCGCCGCTTCACGGGGTTGTCCTCGGTGATCAAATACACGGTGAGCAGCACGACGCCGACCTGGACCCAGGCCATGCGGCGGCCGTTGTCTTTGATCCCAAGGGCGATGATCGGCAAGAGAAACAGGCAAAGACGCTTCGTCGATTTCGGCAGTCGCTCGAGGAGGATCGACACCGCGATCACGAACGCCATCGCGAAGAGCATCGAGTCGTTGTGCGACGTGGCGTAAGCGAGCGTGCTGTGTCCGTCCTTGTCGTACGCGACGTCGACGGTGTTGAGGACGTAGACCGCCCACAGCGCCCGGAACGTGGCCGCGCCGAGCACGACCTTCGCGAGCATCTTGTGATCTTTCGGGCCGCGCAGGCTCGTGCTGAACAGGAGAAACAGCACCGGCAGGTACATCACGCGGTTGATCTGCCAGAGCGACATGCTGAGGTCGCCGCCGCGCACGAGGCCGCTCAGCCAGACGAAGATCATGCCCGCGAGTGAAACGTACGCGAGGCGTATGAGCGGTTTGGGCGTCGCGAGGCGTCCGGCGCTGTCGATCTTCGAGCGGCTCGCCTTGCGACGTACCGCGATTAAAAACAGAGACGCGAGCAGCACGTCCATGCCGGAAAACGAGCACCACGACAGCGCGCCGATGCTGCGATCGACCGTATTCAGGTGGGTGAGGAGCACCGCGCCGATGCCGATGAACGGCGAGCTCCAGAGCCCCGAGGCGGGCGCCTCGTCCGGGTTCTCCAGAACGAACGCGAAGAACATGATCGTCGCGATCGAGTAACGAAGCGGAACCTGCGTCATCGCGAAGATGAGCAAGATGGCGATGACCGGCACCAGACCGACCGAGAGCGCCGTGCTCTGTGCCGCCACGCAGACGAGCGTGAGCAGGACCGCGGTCGCCAGCGCTCCCTTCGTCGCAGCACTCACTTTGTGTTCGGCCATGATGCTTCGAGGGTGCGACGAAACGTCACGTCGCCCGCTCCGCCGGAAAGCGCCTAAGAGGAGTCCGTGTCGGAGGAACTCGGCGGG
>DATBBD010000836.1:0-2455 GCA_036271175.1 Polyangiaceae bacterium
GACTCCGACGAGATCCGGTTTCTGAAGGGGCTCGCAACGATCGACGGTGGCAGCGTCTACTTGGCCGACGCTTGGACGTACGGCGGCGACGGCACCGCGGGTTACACGTTCGATCGGCGCAATCGATTCGCCGCGGTCGCGCACGAGCCGCCGCGGCGCATCGACTACGTGTTCGTCCGGGGTCCGGACCGCGCACTTCGCGGCGAGCCGCTCGAGACGCGGGTGGTCTTTTCGACGCCGACCGAAGGCGCGACGGGGCCGACTTGGCCCTCCGATCATTTCGGTCTCGTGACCGACCTGTCGGTCGAGGGGCGTTCGCTCGAGTGAGCGACGGCGAGGGGCTGGACGGCGGCGGCGCCGTCGAGGCGAACCCGTTCCGCGCGCGAACGCTCTGGAACGAGCGATGCGAGTACGCGTTCACGCGCGGCGCGATCCTCCGCGGCCTCGGGTTCATCTACGCCGTCGCCTTTCTCATTCTGTTTCGCCAGATGAACGGGCTCATCTCGAGCCACGGCCTCTTGCCGGTCGCGCCGTTCCTGTCGTCGATGAAAAGTGCCCTGGGGGCGTCCGCTTACGTCCGTCTGCCGACGCTCTTCTGGTTCGGTTCGTCCGACGCCGCGATGCGCGTCGCGTGCTCTCTGGGGCTCGCGCTCTCGGTGGCGGTGATGGCCGGATTCGCCAACGCAGCGACGATGGGCCTGCTCTGGCTACTCGACTTGTCGTTCGTGGGGGTCGGCCAGACTTTTTACGGCTTCGGTTGGGAAATGC
The DNA here is from genome assembly GCA_036271175.1 of Polyangiaceae bacterium. Taxonomy (GTDB): domain Bacteria; phylum Myxococcota_A; class Polyangia; order Polyangiales; family Polyangiaceae; genus DASZVB01. The sequence goes on from DATBBD010000836.1 coordinate 769, forward strand.
TCCTGCTCGAAGCGGGCTTTCTCGCGATTTTCTTGGCGCCCTCGTGGCCACTCGGTTCGTCGCGGGGGGCGGCGCCCGAGCCGGTGATCTGGCTCTACCGATGGCTCCTCTTCCGCGTGATGTTCGGTGCCGGGCTCATCAAGTTGCGTGGCGACCCGTGCTGGGTCGAGCTCACGTGTCTCGCCGACTTCTACGAGACGCAGCCGATCCCGGGTCCGCTCTCCTCCTATTTCCATGCGATGCCGATGTGGTTCCACGAGGGCGGCGCGCTCTTCAACCACTTCGTCGAGCTCATCGTGCCGTGGGGCGCGTTCGGCCCGAAGCGCGTGCGTCGCGCCGCCGGCGCGCTGACCATCGTTTTCCAGTCGATCCTCATCGCGAGCGGCAACCTGGCGTTCCTGAATTGGCTCACGATCGTCGTCGCGCTCGCGTGCTTCGACGACGAGGTGTTCGTGCGGGCGTTCCCGCGACGACTCATCGACCGCCTGCGGGCGAGGGAAGGGACGTCGCCGCCGTCGCTTCTGCGCCGCCGAACGATCGCCGTCCTGTGCATCGTCGTCGCCGCGCTCAGCATCGCGCCGACGGTGAACCTCCTGTCGTCGGAGCAGCGCATGAACGACTCTTTCGATCCGTTTCATCTGGTCAACACGTACGGCGCGTTCGGCAGCGTCGAGCACGAACGCCACGAAGTCGTCATCGAAGGCACCTGGGACGACCCGCTGTCCGGCGACGCGCACTATCAGGAATATGAATTTCCCTGCAAACCCGGCGATCCCAAGCGGCGCCCGTGTTTCGTCACGCCGTATCACTATCGTCTCGATTGGCAGATGTGGTTTCTCGCAATCGGCGGCATCGAACGAGAGCCGTGGTTTCTCAAGCTGGTGTACGAGTTGCTTCGCGAAAACCCCGCCGTGACCGGCCTTCTCGCGAAAGACCCCTTCGCCGGACGGCCGCCGCGCTACCTGCGCGCGCTCTACTATCGTTACCAGTTCACGCGCGATCGTCGCGACGGCGTCTGGAAACGCACGCTGCTCGGTGAATTTTTACGCCCGATCGCGGTCGACGATCCCGAGCTCCACGCCGCCCTCGCTCGACGCGGTTGGCTGAGCGACCGTTGATGCGCTTCGCCCGCGCTACATGTCGGTGATCGCGACGGCGCGCAGGCGCGCCGCGGGGCGAGCGATTTTTCGAGGATCAGCTCCGTCGAATTTCGCAGTAACGTCCGGGGCCATGCAGGTGAACTCGTCCCGTCACGGTCGTCTCGGTCTCGCCGCGTGCGGCGTGTTCTTCTCGCTCGCACTCGGAACCGGCGTCGCGCACGCCGGTGAATCGCGCGAACACGACGGATTTTACCTCCGCCTCGGCGCCGGTTTCGGGTTTTTCAGCGATGCTGCGTCGTCCGCGTCGATCCCGATCCTCGGCAAGACCGAAGGCACGCCGACCGCGTTCGCCGTCGCGAGCGAAGTCGCCGTGGGCGGCTCACCCCTTCACGGCCTCGTCATCGGCGGCGGCATTTACAGCTCGTGGGCGCCGTCGCCTCGGGCGTCGCACATCAAACAAGGTGACGTGTCCGTCACCTTGCCCGAAGACGTGGAGTTCGACGCGAGTCAGTTTCACCTGATTGCACCGTTCATCGACTACTACTTCGACCCTGAGCGCGGCCTTCATCTTCAGGGCGCGCTCGGCC
>DATBBD010000837.1:0-6082 GCA_036271175.1 Polyangiaceae bacterium
AGTCGGCGTCGTGCCGATGCCCGCCGGGCTCGGCCTCGGCATGGGCTTCAAGTTTTAGGAAGATAGCTTCCAGCGCGGAGCCGTCCGCGTCTCAGTACGCGTTCCCATGGGCGGTCTTGCCGAGCATGGTGAGAAATACGATTTTTAGGTCGAGCCCGAAGGTCCAGCGGCGGATGTACTCGATGTCGTACTGCACGCGGTCGATCATCTTGTCGATGGTGTCGGTTTCGCCGCGATAACCGTGAACTTGCGCCCAGCCGGTGATGCCCGGCTTCACCTTGTGACGCAGCATGTACTCGAGGATCTGCGTCCGGTATTGCCGGTTGTGCAGGACCGCGTGAGGCCGCGGTCCGACCACCGACATGTGGCCGAAGAGCACGTTGATGAACTGCGGCAGCTCATCGAGCGACGTCCTGCGCAAGAAGGCGCCGAAGCGCGTCACCCGCGGATCGTCGCGCGTCGCCTGCTTCACGTCATCGCCGAGCTCGACCACGCGCATGCTGCGAAACTTGAAGATCTCGATTTCTTCGCCGTCGCGGCCGTAGCGACGTTGCTTGAAGAGCGCCGGCCCCGACGACGTTGCCTTCACGCCGAGCCCGATGGCGAGCAAGAGCGGCCAGCCGAGCCCGAGCGCGAGCGACGCGAACACGATGTCGAAGAGCCGCTTCGACGTTCCGTCGATACCCTCGGCCGCGTGCACCACCAAGTCGACGGTGTCTTCCGGTGCAAGCGACAGCGCGAGGATCAGCGCGATCAGAAACCGCTCTTCTTCCAAATCGAAGGCGTTGTTCGCGTCGCAGACTTGGCGGACCAACTCCGCCACGTGCCGGCGCTGAACGGGCGGGATCCGGCGCAAGCGTTCCGCGGATGCTCGGAGGTCGAATTTCTCGGGGTCGAAATCCTGGATGTGCCGCTCGAGCCACTCGGGAAGGACGTCGCCATTGGTGAGCTCGAGCAAGATCCGGTGGATCGCCCGGAGCTCGCGCGCGCAGACGTTCCCGTCGGCTTGGGCCGCGGCCACGAGCAAGTCGGCGATGGTCTTGACCAGCTCTTCTTCGGCGGGCGGCGGCACCGAGCTCGGCCGGAGGCCGGTCAGGCGGTACGCCGGCGCCATTCGGCTGGACGGGGGCGTTGAAAGCGCTCCGTTTGGCTCCGTAACGGTCGCGCCCATCCGATCGTATATCGGTTTGCCGGAAGTCGGCATGACCCAGCACGGTACGCTTGACCTCGCGCGATTACCAGCCCCCCGCTCGACGAGCGCCCCCGGCGTTCTTATCGTGTCTGGAAGTTACCGGGAGAATCATCATGGAAAAACGGTATCAAAAGCCCTCCGAGGCGGAGCTCAAGAAGAAGCTCTCGCCGCTCGAATATCAAGTCACCCAGCACGACGCGACGGAACCGCCGTTCAATAATCGTTACTGGAACAACCACGCTGCCGGCCTTTACGTGGACTCGGCGAGCGGCGAGCCCCTGTTCACGTCACTCGACAAGTTCGAGTCAGGAACGGGGTGGCCGAGCTTCACTCGGCCCGTCGAAGCGTCGCGAGTCGTTTCCCACGTCGATAGCACCCACGGCATGCGCCGGACCGAGGTGCGGTCGGCCGACGGCGATTCCCATCTCGGCCACGTCTTCGACGACGGCCCCGCTCCGACGCGACTCCGCTATTGCATCAACTCGGCGTCCCTGAAGTTCGTCCCCGTCGCGGACCTCGAGCGCGAAGGGTACGGCGAGTACAAGAAGCTGTTCGCCGACCACGCGAACGACGCGCCGCTCGCGGCGCACACCGACAACGCCTGCGCCGTTCCCGCGCCCGGCGAGAAGGCGAGCTGCGAAGCGACGCTCGAAACCGCGCTCCTCGCCGGCGGTTGCTTCTGGGGTATGGAAGACCTGCTCCGCAAAATCCCCGGCGTCCTCGAGACCGAAGCGATTTACACCGGCGGCACCACGAAGAACCCGACCTACGAAACCGTCCACACGGGCCGCACCGGTCACGCCGAAGCCGTCCGCGTCGTGTTCGATCCCGCGAAGCTCTCGTATGCGGACTTGCTCGAGAAATGGTTCTTCAAGATGCACGACCCGACGACGAAAAATCGCCAAGGCAACGACGTCGGCAGTCAGTACCGCTCCGCGATCTTCTACACCTCACCCGAACAGCGAACGATCGCCGAAGCCGTGAAGAACAAGGTCGACGCCGCCGGCAAATGGGGAAAACCCATCGTCACCGAAATCGCCGAAGCGGGCCCCGTCACGAGCGCCGAGGACTACCATCAGAAGTACCTCGAAGATCGACCCAACGGGTACACCTGCCATTTCATGCGGGACTAGGGTCGATCGGTCTCGCGCATCGCCCATCTGACCACGCGGTCTTCGCCAAGCGCGCCTAGTTCCGGGCAGGTTTTTGACCTTGCGATGTTGATGACTCCGCGCGGTGCAAACGACGCGCGCCGGGCTCGCCGGTAGTCTCACTCTGGATTTTTGTGATTCGTAAGCCGGGTCGCGCGACTCGGTCGTACCGCCAACGCCCCGCGCCGGGCTCGCCGGTAGTCTCGCTCGCGCCGCATTCGTGGATCGCGATCTGGTCTGCCAAGACTGATCAGGGCCTGGCGTCGAACGGGGCCCTGCCCGTTCGAGGGTCCGCTTGCACGCGTTTTCGAGCCGGATCGGATCGGATTTGTGTTTGAACCACCAATGCTCTGACGGCGATAGATTTCCTACCGGGTGGGTGTCACGCGGCGAGTATGGCGACGCCGGGGAAATGGGGGGCCAACTTGGCGAAGTCGCGAGGGTCGCCGGTGACGACGACGGCGTCGGCGAGCGCGGCGGTCGCTATGACCATCGCATCGACCGTGAGCTTCGCGTGGACATCCTTCATGCGAGCGAGGGCCACGCCCGCAGCTTTCGCTGCCGGAAGGGATGCGACGACTTCGCTCGCCGCTAGGATTTCCTCTCGGACGTCGGTTCGACCGCGCCACCATTCGGCCACGACCGGCAGCGGGACGAGGATGCGTGCCCGTCCGGCGTGCACGAGTTGAAAGAAGCGAACTGCGCGCTCTTTGCCGCGCTCTGCGGAGATCAAGGCGCCGGTATCGAACACGTACCTTGGAATCACGCGACGCGGCGTCCCCGGCGGGGCTTCCGCACGGCCGCCAACTCGCCCGCGATGTTCGCTTCGACCATCGCGACTTCCGCCCGTTCGAGCGGACGGATCGCTCGCCTCCGGAGATAGGCGCCGGCCGCCATTCGGCGCCGAGCTTCCTCGGCCAGATCGGTAACGAGAGCCGACAAGTTACCCGCGTATTCCGCGTCGGCAAGGCTGCGAAGGGCCTTCTTGGTCTCGAGGTCGACCGAGACGGAGAAGGTCTCGGTGGCACCGGCCCGACGCTGTTTCCGCTTCATGCTGAAAATGTAGCACGATTGGGGGCGACGACGCGACGCCGGCGATTCCCCCTCCGCTGCGCGCGGAGCGCGCGGCTTGGAGGGGGCGCGGGCGCGGAGCCGACGCGCGCAAGCGCGCGCAGGCGAGGCTTGGCGAGCCGAGCACGCGAGCACGTGGGCGAGCCCCCGCGGGGGGAGGCGGATGATGCGTCACATCCTTCTGTGAGCATGCCCGGAGATCTCGGCCATCTGCTTCGTTTCGCTGCGTTTCCGGTGCTCAATCTCCGTGATGGAGGCGACGGCTAATTGCACGTCTGCGCGGGCATTGCGGCGATCCAGGCGCGGATGAGGGCGACGCCTTGGGCGTCCGCGGTTTGCGTCGGGAGCTGCGGCATTTTGAGCTCGGGGTCGGTCGATGAGATGCGGAAGACCATGACGGACGCGTCGGGCGAGCCGGGGACGATGTCGTATTGCAGGTTGCCGCTGCCGGGGCCGGCGGCGACGGGCGTGCGGCAGATGCCGATGGACGACATCGACGTGGTTTCGAACCGGAGATCGAGCGCGGTCGAACCGGCTTCGCCGCCGGGGCGATGACAATGGCTGCAGTTGGCGTCGAGGTACGAACGCGCGCGGCGATCGAGCGCGTCGGGGCCGTTGATGAACGACAAAGTCAGGCGATCCGCGACGGCGGGGACGGTGCCACCGAGGAGGCCGAGCGCGACCAGGTGATCGATCTGGTTTTCTTTGCCGGCGTCGCCGACAACGACGTCGCTCGCGTCGCGATTCAATTCGCGCGTGCGCGGACCGAGCGGCTGGAAGACGTGATCTTTCGCGTGGCAGGTCATGCACTCGATTTCGTTCGGCACGCGATAGTCGAGCGTCTCCGATTTGCCGCTCGTGTCGATCCAGCTCACGGGGATCGACGCGCCGACTTTCACGCGCGTCGCTTGGGTTTGCGCGGCGTTCCAGACGTACGTGCGCCCGGTCCACGTCCCCGCTTCACGTTCGACGATGCGCGTCTCGAGGAGGGTGCGGCCGAGCGACGGATTGCGCTGGTCGTGCGAGTAGAGGAACGTCTTGATGAACTTCGTACCGTCGGGATACGTCCACTGCTCGAGCGGGTCGTACGTTGCCTGGGTACCCGCTGGGAGCGTCAAAAACCGCAGTTTTTCGGCTTGATCGGCGTAGAGCTTCACGACGACGTCGTAGGGAACGACGCCGTCCACGGGGATTTGTCGGAGCGGATCCGAGAACACGCCGACCTGGTCCAAGGTGTCGCTCGAGCCCGCTTCGTCGGCAGCATCCGGGATTTCGGCGTCCAGCGTCGCGGCGTCGCGGACCGACGCGCCGTCGGACGCGCCGTTTCCCGCGTCGTGCATTTTCGTCCCGGAGTCCGGCACGGGTTTCACGACGGTATGCGACGACGAGTCGGAACTGCACCCGCCGAGCGAGAGCGCGGAAATGAGCAGCGCCGATTCGAACGACGGGCACCGACGAGGCGCGAGCGCGGCCAGCATCGACCTTGCCATGGGATCGCCGTTCAAAAGACGATCGGCGACAACGCCGTTTGCTCGCAGTCGACCGCAGTGAGATCCGACGACTTGTTCTTGCCATTGTCGGCCAGGTCGAGGTTCATGAACGTCGCCGTGCCGTTCGACTTGAAGCAATTGCGCTGTTCGTTCGGAACCGCCGCAGGGTTTTGGCCGCCGTCCGGGAGCGCGCCGGCATCGCCGTAAATCTTGGTCCAGTCGATGAGGCCGTCCCAGGCGATGTCGGGGAGCGTCGTGACGCCGACGAGGGACGCGATCAGCTGACCACGGCCCTGTGGCGTCGCGCCATTCATCGTGAGGGTATTGTCGTGCACGTAGTTCCCCTCGGGGTACCAATCGAACGCCGGATCGGCTTTGCCTTCGGCGTCGCGGAGCGCGACGTACCAGCTCAGGATCGCGATCCCGACGGTCTGGTTCGACTTCACGGTGTTGCCGTGGATTTCGTTGTGATCGGCGGCGAGGACGAACATGCCGGTTCCCGACGGCACGTCGGCCACGATGTTGCCCGCGGCAGCGAAGTTCGTGCCGTTGTTCGAATCGACGAGGTTGTCGTGAATGTTCGCACGCTTGCCGTCCTTCACGTCGAGGCCCGGCAAATTGAAGATGAGGATGCCGCCCGCGTTGTCGTGCGAGTGATTGCCGTACACCTCGGCGTCCGTCGAGTTCTCGATCTCGATGCCCGCGACGTTGCCGGTGGACTCGTTGTTGCGCACGATGATCTGACTCGATTGGCCGACGTAGATGCCGGTGTCGCTCGCGCCGGATACGTACGAATTTTCGATGAGGACCTTCGACGACGTCACCGGGTAGATGCCGTAACCGCCGTTCGCCGAGTTGGGGCCGCCGGTCCATTCGACGCGCGCATGCCGGATGGTCACGCCGGTCACTTGGGTCGCGCGGATGCCGTCGCCTTGCGGGTTCTCGATGTGAATCGAATCGACGACGTCGTCGTTCCCGGTGAGCTCGAGCGCGTTCGCGCCGCTCTTCTGACCGGTGAAGTCGAGGATGGTCTCGCTCGCGCCGCGAATCGTGACGCCCGACGCGGCGAGCGAGAGCTGATCGGTGAAGGTGTAGCGGCCCGCGCCGAGACAGATCACGTCGCCGCTCTTCGCGTCGATGAGCGCCCCTTGCACCGCGGTGGTGTCGTTGGAGCCGGG
>DATBBD010000838.1:0-3068 GCA_036271175.1 Polyangiaceae bacterium
CGCGCACGCTTTTCGTCGCTGCGGAAGCGCAGGATGCCGAGCCATCCGAAGGCGCGGATGAGCGGCCACGCCGGGTCCACTTCGTACCAGCGATGCGCAAAATTCGGGTTCGAGCCGTTTCGGTGATGGTTGTTCTGGAAGAGCTCACCGAACGTCACGAAGTCGAACACCAAGGTGTTCCGCGAATCGTCGTCCTGGTCGAAATTCCGATAGCCGACCCAGTGCCCGAACCAATTGACGATCGCGCCGTGAATGGGACCCATGAAAAAATGGATCGGGAGCAGCAGGAACTGCCACGGCGCGGTCGCGAACACGAAGTAGAAGCTCGTGTAAACGGTCGCCCAGAGCACGCTCGACATCCAGCGCCCGCCGAAGGCGTCGAGCGCCGGCCACGACGGATAGCCGCCGTCGAATCGCTGCTCGACCGGGAACGTCCGTGCATTGATCGAGCGATAAATGTCGCGCGTGCGGTTCATCATCGTGAGCGGGTTCTTCTGCACGCTCGGCGAATGCGGATCTTGCTCGGTGTCCGAAAACGCGTGGTGCATCCGATGGAGGATCGCGTACCCGCGCGGGTTCAAGAACGACGAGCCCTGCGTCACGTACGTGCACGCGTGAAAAAATCGCTCCCACCCCGGCGCGAACGTGAACATCCGGTGCGCGCCGTACCGGTGCAAATAAAACGTCTGAAAGAAAACGCTCGACGACCAGTGGGCTACCAGAAAGAGCACGATGGGGAGCGGTAAGAACGACATGCCGTTCTCACGGTAGCATCGCGCTCCATCGCCCCGGCAGAACGGATCGAGTCATCCATCCGTCACGATTTCGTCAGGGCGTCGACCGGCACGAAAAGACGCCGTTCGCGCGCGCTGAGCCGCCGTGTCCGTGTTCTGTCGGTTCGACTTTGTCGCGGGCCGCGCTCGCCGTGTGCACGGCGTGTTCACGCCGCGGTCGCGCGCCCCCGCGTCGTCGCTCACGTCTCGATCTGGATTTCGCCTTTGCCGATCGCGACGCATTGACCGCCAACGCGCACCGACCGCGGCCCGAGCTCGGAGTGCTCGAGGGTGACGTGAATGAAGCTCGGCCGTCCGATCTCGATGCCCTGCTCGCAAACCAGACTCTGACGGAGCTCGTTCGGCAAGATGCCGTACGTCGCGAGGTACACCGCGACCGGCCCTGCGGCCATCGCGGTTGCCGGATCTTCGAGCACGCCGAGGCCGGGTGCGAACATGCGGCTGTGGCACGTCGACCCCTCATAGCGGCACTCGAGAGTAAAGGCGTAGACGTGCGGATGGGGCGTGCGGCGGAGCACGCGTTCCCAGATGTCTTGCCGAAAGCGGATGCGTTGCATCGCTTCGAGATCGACGACCGGCACGATGAGATACGGCACGCCGCCGGAGACGCTCTGGAGCGGCAGGCCGACGGCGAGCGCGTTCACTTCGAGGCCGAGCATCGCCGCCACCGCGTCGCGCTCGCCATACAGCGGTCCGAGCTCGGGCACCGGCTGCTGCATGGTGATCATCGGCGCTTCCATCGTCACCGAGATCGGACCCGTCGATTCCTCGAACACGACGCGATGCCTCAGGCTCTCTTGCCGGAGCCGTTCTTCGAGTGCGAGCGCGTAGGCGGCCCCGATCGTCGGAAAGCCCGCCGACGGCAGCTCCGCGAGCGGCGTGAAGACGCGCACCAGGGAGTGGTGGCTGCGATCGCGCGGGGGGAGCACGAACGTCGTCTCCGACAGGTTCAGCTCGCGCGCGATGCTCTGCATCTGCGGGTCGCTCAACCCATGGGCGTCGGTGAACACGGCCAGCGGGTTTCCACCAAAGGGGACGTTGGTGAAAACGTCGAGAAGTCGGTACGAATAGCTCTTCATCGTCCGGCCTGAAGCCGCGAAAACCTGGCACTTGTCGCATGCCATTGCCCGGCCGTCACGTCCATTGCTCGGCCCCGAATTCGGACTCGGCTCCGACACCCGCGCGTGCCGTGAATGTTTCGTGCCGCTCTCGGCGTCGTCCTTGCGGCCGGGGGCGCGCCGATCCAGATCCTCATCCACATCGCCGTGAGAAAGAAAGTCTTCATCGACGGACAAGAAGGAACGACCGGCCTCGGCATTCATCAACGGCTCGCCGGGCGAACCGACGTCGAGCTCCTCGAGATCCCTACGGCCGCGCGAAAAGATCCGGCGGCGAAGCGCGCGATCCTGGCGGCGGCCGATGTCGCCATCCTGTGCCTGCCGGACGTTGCCGCGGTCGAAACCGTGGCGCTCGCGCGGGATCTCTCGGTGAAGCTAATCGACGCGAGTACGGCGCACCGCACGAACGACGCCTTTGCTTACGGCTTACCCGAGCTCGCGCCAGAGCAGCGGGCGGCGATTGCGAGCGCGCGTTTCGTCGCGAACCCCGGCTGTTATCCGACGGGGTTCTTGCTCGCGGTCCGTCCACTCGTCGACGCCGGCATCGTCCCTGTCGACTATCCGATCACCGTGCACGCCTTGAGCGGCTACAGCGGCGGCGGCAAGAAAATGATCCAGGCGTTCCGCGAGCACGATCACCGGGGCGAAAGCCCGGATTGGACGGCGCGTCCGTACGCTCTGACGCTCGCGCACAAGCACGTCGCGGAGATGCACGTCTTCGGCAAGTTCACCTTCGCGCCACTGTTCTGCCCGATCGTCGGCAACTACTACCAGGGCATGATCGTGACGGTGCCGCTCCACGTCCGGGCCTTGAAGAAGCGCGCGTCGCTCACCGACGTTCACGAGGTTCTCGCCGCGCGTTACGCGGGCGAGGGATTCGTCCGGGTGCTCCCCGTGGGCGGCGGTGACGCGGTCGAAGGCGGCTTGCTCTCGCCGACCGCGTGCAACGGCACGAACTCACTCGAGCTCCTGGTGAGCGGCAACGACGAGCAGATCCTCGTGAGCGCGCGCCTCGATAACCTCGGCAAAGGCGCCTCCGGCGCGGCCGTTCAGAATCTGAATCTGATGCTCGGATTCGACGAATCCGCGGGTCTCACCTGAGCTCGACGCTGGACGACGCTTCGAGCACCGGCCGGACGTCGGGGATCCTCGGTAG
>DATBBD010000839.1:0-2888 GCA_036271175.1 Polyangiaceae bacterium
CATCCCAGAACTGCACGAACGCGAACGCCGAGTCGTAAAGGGTCGGCGTGTTCCGATCGAGCTTCGCGCCCGCGAAACCCGTCGAAAAATCCTTCCCGTCCATGCCGTATTTGCCGAGCACGTGGCAGGTGTTGCACGAGATGTCTTGGCTCTTCGAGAGCCGCGCGTCCGAGAACAGCATCTGCCCGAGCGCTATTTTCTCGGGCGTGCTCGGATTCGTTTTTACGTCGGCCGTCGCAGGGAGAACCGCGTAGAGGGCGACCTTCGCGGAATCCACCTGCACCCCCGTCGGAGCGGCCGGCGTTTCGGTCTCGTGGTGGTGATGATGCGGCGGCTCCTCTTTCTCGCAGCTCGCCACGGTCACCGAAAGGATGCTCAAGCCAAGAACCGTTCGCCATTCCATGGGCACTCTCCTCCGTTATTGTCGCCGAGCGACATACGGGCAGGTGCTTGGAACGTCAAGTATCGAGGCCGGCGCGCAGCTCGCGAATCAGTCGGTCGACTGCTTGGACTCTCGCGTCCGTCGTTTTCCCGCCAGCGATCGCCTTGACGATGGCCGTTCCGACGGCGACGCCGGAGACGCCTTGTTCGTGCGCGACGCGCGCTTTTTCGCCCGAGTCGATCCCGAAACCGATCACGACGGGGAGCTTTGCCACACTCCGCAGCTCGTTCGCTCGTCGAGAGGCCTCGCTCATCGAAACGCCGGCAGAGCCCGTCACCCCGAGCATCGACACGTAATAGACGAAGCCGCTCGCGCCCTCGAACGCCTTGGCCGCGCGCTCCGCGTCGCTCGTCGGCGCGAGGAGCGGAATGAACGCGAGCTCGGACGCTCGCGCCGCACGCCGTAGCTCCTGCCCTTCTTCGGGCGGCAGATCGACGACGAGCAGCGCATCGATACCCGCCTCGCGAGCGCTAGCCGGAAGACGCTCTTCGCCGAACGCGACGATCGGGTTGTAATAGGTAAAAAGGACGAGGGGCGCTTCGGACCGCTTTCGGATCGCGCGCGCCACGTCGAGAGCGGCGCGCAGGGAGCCCCCGTTGTGGATCGCGCGGTAGCCCGCCGCCGCGATGACCGGACCATCCGCTGTCGGGTCGCTGAACGGCACGCCGATCTCGACGATGTCCGCGCCGGCGGCGACCGCGGCGATGGCGCATGCCTTCGAATCTTCGACGGTCGGATCGCCGACACAGAGATAGGCGACGAGCGCGGTCCGCTTCTCGGAGGCGAGCTTCGCGAAGCATGCGTCGATGCGTTCGACGGTCACGGGCGGCTCGCTTCGTAAGCGGTGAGCGTCGCGAGGTCTTTGTCGCCACGACCCGACAAGCACAACGCGAGCCGTGCGGGTCGGCCCTTCTTCTTCCGTTCGATCGCGGCGATGTCGGCCACGCGCGCGAAAGCGTGCGCGGTTTCGAGCGCGACGATGATCCCTTCGGTACGCGCCACGGTGTGCACCGCGCGGAGCGCGTCATCGTCGGTCGCCGTCAGGTACGTCGCCCTCCCGCTCTGACGGAGATAGGCATGCTCGGGCCCCACGCCGGGATAGTCGAGCCCGGCGCTCACCGAATGCGCTTCGAGGATCTGACCGTCGGCGTCGGAGAGCACCATGGTGCGCGAGCCGTGGAGCACGCCGACCCTGCCCGCGGTCAACGTCGCCGCGTGCTTGCCGGTCTCGATCCCCTCGCCCGCCGCCTCGATGCCGTACAGCGCCACGTTCTCGGGAACGAACGCGCGGAACATGCCGATGGCGTTCGAACCGCCGCCGACGCACGCCACGACGGCGTCGGGGAGCGCGCCGGATTGTACGACGACCTGCTCCTTCGCTTCGTCGCCGATCACGCGCTGAAGCTCGGACACCAACGTCGGGTACGGGTGCGGGCCCGCCGCGGAGCCGACGCAGTAGTGGGTGGTGCGCACGCTCGCGACCCAGTCGCGGAGGGCCTCGTTCATGGCGTCCTTCAAGGTGCGCGAGCCGGACTCGACGGGCACGACGCGCGCGCCGAGTAGGTTCATGCGAAGCACGTTCGGCGCTTGCCGCTCGACGTCGACGGCGCCCATGTACACTTCGCAGGGGAGCCCCATCATCGCCGCAGCCGTCGCCGTCGCGACGCCGTGCTGCCCGGCGCCGGTCTCGGCGATGATCCGGGTCTTGCCGAGCTTCTTCGCGAGGAGCACTTGGCCGAGCGCGTTGTTGATCTTGTGCGCGCCGGTGTGACAAAGGTCTTCGCGCTTGAGCCAGAGCTCGCCGAGCGATTCACCGGACGGGTCGAGCGTGGCCGCGAGACGGCTCGCGCGATAGAGCGGCGTCGGGCGACCGACGTAGTGGTCGAGGAGGTCGCGCCACTCCTTCTGGAAGGCTGCACGAAGGACGATGTCGTGAAGCGCGCGCTCGAGCTCCGCGAGCGCCGGAACCAGCGTTTCAGCGACGAAACGGCCTCCGTACTCGCCGAAGTAACCCGGGCGCCGCGCCTCGGCCACGATGACTTGGGTCATGACGGCGCGCACTATACTTCGTGAACCCGAGCTGCGCCCGTTTCGTGGATCGGCGAAAAAGACGTCGTTTTCCGGCTCTCGGCGATCGACTCAACTCGGCGACGGCTGCACCGAAGATCGCCGGGAGCGCGAACTGCGGCGCTTGTCGGCGGCGGGTGCCGGAGCAGCCGCCTCGTCGCAGCGGCGTTGCACCTCCGCGAACCGCTTCGTCAAATATGCGACGAGGAGATCGCGCACGAGCGCGACTCGGGCGGGCACGTGCCGCGAGCTCGGCAACACGACGTTCAACGACGTTCCGGTGTGCTGCCACTCCGGTAGCACGTGCTCGAGCCTCCCGGCGCGCGCTGCGTCTTCGGCGATGTGGATCGGCAAGAGCGCGATCCCGGCGCCGGCCTCG
>DATBBD010000840.1:0-6249 GCA_036271175.1 Polyangiaceae bacterium
GACGCCGCTGCGCCGATGCCGGCGCCGATCCACATCGCCGAGATCGTGTTCCAGCCGGGCACGGTGATCGTCGAGAGGCCCGCGGTCGCGAGGAGCCCGACGTTCAATCCGATGAGGCCGCCGACCGCGCCGTAGTCGTTCGAATGTCCGTATCCGACGCCTTTCGGGGAGACGCCGTAACCAAACGACGCGCCGATCGCGGTACCCCAGAGGACGCCGCTCGAGACGAACCCGCTGAGCTTCGGCGACGGATCTTGCGCTTCGCCGAGCACGTAACCGCCGACGCCGCCGAGCGTCGAACCGAGCGCCACCGAGCGCCCGAACCCGCGAAAGCCCCACGAGTTCTTCTTGTCGGAAACCGCAACCTGCGTTCCGGCGATCCCGAGCCCCTCGGCGCCGCCGATCGCGAGACCGGCGGCGATCGCGGCCGGCTCTCCGCGCGGCATCGCCGGATGATCGAGCACGAAGACGCCGACGGGCGCGGCGACGCCGAGGATCGCCGGAGCGACGAGGGCGATGCCCGGATCTTTCACGCCGATCTCGGAGTCGAGCCACACCCCGAGGCCGACGCCGTACGACGCGCTCGCGACGTACAGCGTGCTGATCTCGAAGTTCGACGCCTCGGGCGAACGCACCGGCACCGAAGCGACGGGCGCCCACGATGGAGCCGAAGTTTGCGCGAGCGCGGAGGTCGCGACGAGGGCGGCGCACAGCGAGGCGCGCGCGATCGTCCTCGCCGTCACTGCCATTCCTTCTTCAAGGGGCGCGTGAGCAGATCCGACACCGCTTGCCGCGGCGATTTTCCCTCGTAGAGCACGCGATACACTTCGTTGATGATCGGCAGATCCACTTGCAGCTGACTCGCCAGATCGTACGCGCTCTTGGCCGTTTTCACGCCTTCCGCCACATGACCCAGTGAGCCGAGCACTTCGTCGAGTTTTCTCCCCCGCCCCATTTCGAACCCGACGGTGCGATTGCGCGACAGATCGCCGGTGCAGGTGAGCACCAAGTCGCCCATTCCGGCGAGGCCCGCGATACTGAGAACGCTGCCGCCCTTCGCGAGCGCGACCCGCGCGATTTCGGCGAGTCCCCGGGTGATGAGCGCGGCGCGGGTGTTGTGCCCGAAGCCGAGCCCGTCGCAAGCGCCCGCGGCGATGGCCACCACGTTCTTCAGCGCGCCGCCGACCTCGACGCCGGCGGGGTCGTCGCTCGAGTAGACGCGTAGCCGATCCGTCGCGAAAACCCGCTGAACCTCGAGGCAGAGCGCGTCGTTCTTCGAAGCGACCACGACGTTGGTCGGAACCTCGGCCGCGACTTCCTTGGCGAAGCTCGGACCGGAGAGCACCGTGAGCCGATTGCCCGCGTCGGCGCCGAGCACGTCTTCGACGACCTCGCCCATGAGCATCAGAGTGTCGTTCTCGATCCCCTTCGTCGCGCTGACGAGCACGACGCCCGGGGCGAAGTCGCCGAGCGCCGCTTCCAGGGTCGCCCGAAGCGCGTGCGACGGCACGACGAGCACGACGAGCTCGCGGCCGGCGATCGCTTCGGCGAGCGAGCTCGTGGCCGAGACGGTCTCGGGCAACGTCACGTCCGGCAAATAGTGGGCGTTCTGGTGGTCGCGACGGATGGCGACCGCGAGATCGTCGCGCCGCGACCAGATCATGACGTCGTGGCCCTTCGCGCCGAGAATCTTCGCGAGGGCGGTTCCCCAGGCACCCGCGCCGATGACGCCGACGGACTTCATCCCTCGTACTACTTCTTCGTCGCCGAGCGAGTGTCAACCGTCGCGTCGCGTGTGGCGTTCCCTCGAGAGGGCGCGAGAACGGAGTGGTAGGCTCGCCGGAATGCAGGGCCGAAAGCTCGTCGCGTGCCTGGTCGCAGTGGTGTTCACCGCTGGTTGCCCCAACAAGGAGAGCCTCGGGTTGAGCGCGATGAGCGTGCTCGGCCCCGGCGTGATCAACGACCCGAAGAACAAGTCGCTGCGGTTCGACATTCTGAAGTTCGGCCTCGGCGAGTTTTGTCGTGAGATGCAAGAGCGCGGCGCGCCGTTGAAACTCCGCGACGGCGACCCCGTTCTCGGACGTTTCTTCGCCGACGGCTGCAACACGCAGATCATCGACGAGGACGAACGTAAATCGCTCATCGTCCAATACACGGGCAAAGGTTACGGCTGGACGAACCTCACCGGACGCCTCGGGTTCCAGAGCGCCGGGCTCGTCGAATACGAGCCCGATTTTCAGCTTGAGGGGGGCGCCATGTACGTCTATTTCCGTCCGAAAAACGTCGCGTCCGCCTCGTTCCAGACGCTGCTCGTCGAGTCCGCCGTCGCGCGCACGGGCATCGCGATCACCGGCGTGAATCCGGACCAGCTCGGGCGTGACATCGTGGACGGCCAGCTCAAGCGCGGCTTCACCGTCATTCGCAAGAGCTCGAACGGCGAAACCGATTTCGGCATGGGCGTCGTGCCTCCCGGCTCGACGCCGTTCCGGCCGTTCTACGTCGAGAGCGCAGACAAGGTGACGCTCGACGACGATCGCACCGAGGTGCACGCGAATCAGCAGGACATGGTCGGCGGGTTCACCGTCGCGAGCGACGACCAAGCCCTCACTCTGACCATGAAGGTGGACGGAGCGCCGGCGGTCGACGTCTTCTTGCTCACCAAGGACGCAGGCGATCAGGTGGTCGCCGGGTACGTCAAAACTCCGGGGCCGAGCCTGCTTCCCGGTCCGCCCCTGTTCAGCGACACCGTCGCCGCGGGCACCGTGTGGAAGCGCCAGGTGCCGGTCCCGAAGGGCTCGTACTACCTCTTCGTCGACAACAGCGCGGCGCTCGGAAACGCCGCACCGCCGGTCATCGCCGGCGACGATCGCGCCGCGACCGTCGATTACGTGGTGGAAGCCGGCGACCGCTTAGCCCGGGTCGGCTCGGGGCGCGCCGAGCACCGCCGTAATCGTGGAACGCCCGAAAAAGGCCCCCTCATCCGTTGCTCGGTGGTTGCCCATCAGGGGCGCCACGGGTAAGAGTGGCGCGCCAGCCCGGCGGCGCAGCGACCTTGGCCCAAACTCATAAGCTTATCCGGATGGTGTTTCTCGGGGCGTGGTTCTTCGCCGCCCCGTTTCTCTTGGCCGTCCTGGCCGTCAAGCTCCTCCGAGCGCCGCCGGATCTCGTCGGCTCGGACGTCTTCGGCGTCATCCGAACCTTCGTGCGCGACCAAGAGGTGCCCGCCGGCATCGTCTTTTTCACGCTCTTCGAGATGGCGCTGTGGTCGATCCGTCATCAGTTGCCGTTCGCGGATCGATTGAGCGTCGCCGGGCGCCTCGGGCTCCCGCGCGAGATCCGCGACGACTACGAAGCGGCGGCGCAGTTGGTCGACGAGGTGGAGCGCATCCTCGGCGCCCATTCGAAGTCCGTCGAACGCGACGTCCCGCGCAAGGCTCGCGAAGATCTCGAGACCTCCGTCGAGGACCTTCGCCGTGTCATGAGCCAGGATCCGTTCGTCCCGGACGCGTTCCAGGACGCCTACGACCGGGTCATGCGCCGTTCGCGCGTCCTCGAGCGGTGGCAAAAAAGCGAGCTTCGCGAGTACGCCGAGTCGATCGGCTTCGCCGTGCTGGTCGCCGTCTTGCTCCGCGCGGTCGTCGTCGAAGCCTTCAAAATCCCGAGCGGCTCGATGCTGCCGACGCTCCAGATCGGCGACCACATCTTCGTCAACAAGTTCATCTACGGCCCGGAGATCCCGTTCACGCACGAGCGCGTCTTCTCGCGGATGCCTCCCGAACGCGGGGACATCATCGTGTTCGAGAATCCCGATCACGGCCCCGGCGACGAACGCGAGGACTACATCAAGCGCGTCATCGCGCTACCGGGCGACGTGCTCGAAGCCGACGGCGGTCATCCCGTCATCAACGGCTTTCGCGTCCCGAGCTGCCGCGTCGGCACGTACACGTTCTCCGAGCAAAAAGGCGGCCCGGTCGACACGGGCGAGCTCTACGTCGAGTACCTCGGCGAGCGTGCCTATCTCACCTATTACGAGGCCGGCCACTTCGATCGGCACGAGGGTCCGTTCATCGTGCAGCCTGGCGAGGTCTGGGTCTTCGGCGACAATCGGAACAACAGCCGCGATTCGCGGGCCTGGTTCAACGGCCGCGGCGGTGGCGCGCCGTTCGACAGCATCAAGGGCCGCGCCATGTTCGTCTGGCTTCCGACCGATCGGTTCCTCGTCAACGTGATGGGGTCGCCGGTCCTCCCGAAAGCGGCGCCGCAGGAAATGGTGTCGGGGATCGCGGCATGCCTCGCGAAGCGGCCCTCCGCGAGCGAAGCCACGCCGCCGGTGCATCGCCTCGACTCGTCGAATTGATCCGCCTCCGACACGCAGGGCCGCGTAAAAAGGTCTCGGTCAGTCGTCCGGCCTCGAGGCGACCAGCCGGCGCCCGACCACGATTCCGAAGCGCCTGCTCTGGTTTCTCGCCGTCGACGACAGCCACAGCGAGTACGAAAGCACGCCGATCCAACTCAAAAACATGATGAGGCCACCTGCCCGAAGCACGCCGGGTGCTACGCGGCTTCGGAAGCCGAAAAACCAGCTCCAATTCAGGACGAATTTGAGGATGCATGCCACGATCGCGATGTTTTTTGCCCGCACGGCGAGATCCCGCCACCGCTCGAACGCCGGGAGCGGCACCGCGGGAAAGGCGCGGCCCTCGGTGGACTTGATCTCCAGCCGTTGCAGCGAAAAAATCATCATGATGACGAGCGCGAGGATATCGGTGGGGTCGACGAGGGCGGAGGACATCCGGCGCGAACCTTACTCACATTGCCGTAAGATTGGCGTCGAGGCGTCCGGAAGCCAACGCGAGATGACGCGGCGCGTAGCCAAAATCGCTGTGTTTCTCGCGCGATAGCGCGAGCAAAACGGTAAAGTAGTTTTCTCCCTGAAGACACTTCGGACGCATCGCTCACCGGTGCCAACCCGAAGCTCCCGAAGGACATGAGCTTCGAGCCCGAGCGAGGATCGATCCTCGGAAGTTATGAGCTTCTCACGCGCATCGGCCGCGGGGGCATGGCGAGCGTGTGGGTTGCGCGCGGACGTCCCTCGCCGATGGAGCCCGAGCAGCTCGTCGCCGTGAAGGCCATGCTGCCCGAACTCGCGGACAACGTGGAGTTCCGATCGATGTTCCTCGACGAGGGGCAGATCGTTCGCAGCATCGAGCACCCCAACGTCGTTCACGTCCACGAGGTGGGCGAGCGCGAGAACATCCTCTACATGGCGATGGAATGGGTCGAGGGCGACTCGCTCCACACGCTCATTGCCGAGGCGAACAAGCGCCGACCCATTCCGCCGGAAGTCGCCGTTCGCATGATCGCCGACACGGCCGCCGGCCTGCATGCGGCGCACGAGCTCCGCGGCTGGGACGGGCAGCTTCGCAAGGTCGTCCACTGCGACGTCTCGCCCCACAACATCCTCATCGGGCTCGACGGCTTGGTGAAGCTCGTCGACTTCGGCGTCGCCGGGGCGATGAACCAGATCAACACCGACGACGAGGCGAAGATACGCGGCAAATTCGGGTACATGTCGCCCGAGCAGGCCCAAGCGAAGCCGCTCGATCGACGGAGCGACGTCTTTTCGCTGGGCATCGTCTTATTCGAGCTCACCACGGGGTATCGGCTTTTCCGTGGCCGCGACGATCGGCACACGCTCGAGCTCGTCACGTGGGGAAAGATCCCGCGCCCGTCGCAGGTCATCTCGAAGTACCCGAGCAAGCTCGAAGCCATCGTGATGCGCGCGCTCGACCGCGACATCGAACGCCGGTTTCAAACCGCCGACGAATTTCGCGACGCGCTCGAGACGTATCTCGTCTCCGAACGGATCCTGGTGCCCGCCGCGGGCGTCAAAGGTCTGTTGCGACGCGTCCTCGGCACGAAGATCGATCAGCGACGCCAGCAAATCCGCGCCGCGATTCGCGCGCTCGACGGCGCGCAATCGGTGCCGCTCCTCGTCTCCGACGAACCCATCGTCGCCGCCGAAGAGCCGGTCAGCGTCAGCGTCACCGAGGCCGATTCGGTGAGCCAACCGAGCGTCTCCACGTCGGCCGCGCTCGGCGCCGCGTTCTTGCCGGGCGACGGCTCGAGCGGCGTTCAAACCCTGAGCCAGCCGTCGGAAGCGCCGGCGCGAAACAGTCGATTTTTGCTCGTGGGCGGCGCGATGGGCGTGGTCGTCGCGGTCGCCATTCTTCTGTTCTTCAGCGGACA
>DATBBD010000841.1:0-13425 GCA_036271175.1 Polyangiaceae bacterium
TGTTCCCCGTTCCGCTGTCCTTGCCGCCCGTCTCCACGATGACCGCGCCGCCACCGGTGCCGCTGCTGCCGCCGGTATTCGTTGCGCCGCCGCTGCCGGCGTCGGTCGACGTCGTCGAGTTCGAGTCGGAGCTGCAACCAGCAGCGACGAGCATCGCCGCCATCAAGAAAGGTGAAGTCTTCATGATCGTCCCTCGAGTGCTGAAACGCCTCGGCGAACCGTGCTCGACGATGCGTGGTTGTGAGCACTTCTACCAACGCGCTTCGTTCTTGCAAACCCGCGCGCACGAGGACGATCGCGTCTCCAAGGGTTAGTTTGGCGAGACGAAACTATCGCGTCGTCAGCGCAATCTCGTGGGCCGCGTCCGATTCGAGTGCGTCAGTCCACGCAGCGGTGGCCGTCGAGGTGGCACTGGCCACCGGGGCAATCCGCGTCCTTGAGACACTGAAAACAGGTGCCGAGCGAAACGTCGCAGTGCGACAAGAGGCCGCCCGAGCAATCGCTGTCGCCTTGGCATTCGACGCACACGCCGCTCGCTACCGGACAGATCGAGCGATCACTTCCGGCGCAATCGGCCGCCGTCTGACAGCGCGCGGCGCAGGCGTGCGCGGCAGCGACGCAGACCTGAGGCGTCGGGCACGGCGCGGCCGGCGTGCACTCGGCGCAGACGCCTTCGTCGACGTCGCAATACGGCGTGTTTCCCGGGCAGTCGTGGTCGTAGTAACACGTCTTACACGTGTGAAGCGTGACGTTGCAGAGGTGCGTCGGGCAGTCGGAGTTGCCGAGGCACGCGACGCACGTGTGGGTCGCGACGTCACACAGCGGAGTCGGCACCGCACAGTCGCCGGCCCAACCGCAGCTCCCGCCGCCGTCGAGCGAGCCATCTCCGACGCAGGCGTCGCCGCCGTCGTAATCGTCGTCGTCATCGCCGTCGCGATCGTCGTCTTTCTTGCCGGCGTCCTTGATGATCACGCTGGGCCGCGAGCCGCCGCCCGAATCACCAGAAGAGAGCGAAGCGTCGCGCATCGCGGTGGACCCGCCGCTCCCGCCTTCTGGCAGAACCGACGTCGTGCCGCCGCCGGCCTCGTCCGACTGGCTCGGCAAGAGCGAAATCTTGTTCGGGGTGACGCTGCACGCGGCGAACAGGGCGAGCGTCGCGACCGTGATCGCTGACCGGCTCGCTTCGTGACGCGCTCGGGGCGTGCGGCGGGTCATGCGTTACGGGGGCGACGCTTCGGAGCCGACGACGAGGCGTCGTGCTTCGTCCCCGGCCATCCCTTCGGGATGCTCCGCCAAGTATCGCCGCGCTGCTTCGCGCGCCGCCGCGTCGCTTCCCGCGCGCGCGAGGGAGCGGAATCGCTCGACCTCCGCGTTCTGCGCCAGCGGCGACTCCGGAAAGCGTCGCAAGAAGTCGTCGAGGTGACCGACGGCGTTCGCCTCGTCGCCGCGCCGGCTCGCCACCATCGCGCGCGCGAGCAAGCGATTCTCTTCGGCGAGCGTGCTGAGTGCGCGGTGCGGAAGCGCCGGCGCATCGGCGCTCGACGTCTTGGTCGCTGGGGTCGCCGCCGCGACCGGGTTCCGGACGCTATCGACGACGAGCGGTGCTGCTGCGGGCGCCGCCGCATGCCCCGGGTGCGCCGCGTGCCAGGCCGGGGCGACCGCCGTCGTTTCCGCGACGGAGCCCTTTCGCGTCGCGGCGTGCGCGCCGATGGTTCCGACGAGCCACGTTGCCGCGAGCGCGCCGGTCGGAATCAGGGCGACGAGCAGGACCAGCGCCTTCTTTCGATAGCGCCCGAGGATGTCGCGGGACGCGACGGAGCGCGCCTGCATGTCTTTGAGTCGCGAGATCGTCGCTTCGCGACGGATGCGCATGCGGCGCGCCGACTCGACGGGAACTTCCTCGTCGCGGAGCTCGCGCACCAGCTCCTCCAGCGAGAACGCGGGGTGCGTCACGAGCCGTCCTCCGCGCTGAAGGACGGTCGCTCTTCGGAGAGCCGGCGCTGGAGCTCCTTCCGAGCTCGCACCAGTCGCGATTGAGCGGCGGCCACCGACACGCTGGTGAGCACGGCGATCTCCGCGAGCTCGTGTCCCTCGACGTCGTGGAGGAACAAAGTCATGGCGTGCTTGCGGTCCATCGCGGCGAGGTGAAAGCGCACGCGGTCGAGGGCTTCTCGCACGGTCGCTTCTCGTTCTACGTCGGCGTTCGAATGACGGATTCGCGCTTCGACCTCGCCGTCGCGGCCGCGGTCGACCACCTTGCGCTCGCGCGTGCGCGAGCGGAGCGAGTTGAACGCGACGTGCGTCGTGACCGTCGCCGCCCATGAGCGGAGACTGCACGCGCGGCTGAAACGATTCTTCGACAAGGTCAGGACGATCTGCTCGAAGGCCGCCTGAACGAGGTCGTCATGAGAGTCGTCGCGACGACCGAGCACGCGATAGAGCGACCCTTCCACGACCCCGACGAGGCGATCGTAGAGCTCGACGCAGGCTCGCCCTTCGCCGCGTTCGAGCGCGTCGATGAGGTCCGCGTCCGACGGTTCACTGGGATCGGACTCTCGGCCGCCATCGACCACCCGAAGCAAATTCGGTTTTTCACCGACGAGCGAGGCTTCCCGAGTCATTCGAGTAAACAGTAACCAACGGGTGAAGGAGCAGGCATTTCAGTCGAAGTAGAAGCGCCCGCCCAGATGGGCTGACCATCCCGAAGAGGGGAGCGTTCCGGCGTCTCGATCTTGTACGAAGATATCGGTCGGCGCACGACTCCAGACCACATCTATCCCGCCAAGGATTCCGAATCGTCCCAGGTGTCCGACGACGTCCGCCCCGGCGCCGAGGGAAAAATCGACTTGGCCTCCCGAATCGCTACGGCCCGTGAGCGCATCGGTTACCGAGGCGTGGATCGATTCGACGCCTGCAGCGACGCGCGGCTCGAAGGAGATCACCCGATACAGCGGCAAAGAGACACCGACGCCGAGCGTCGCTGCGGTCCACTGAACGGAAACGCCCCGATCGTTTGCCGGCGCCACCGAGTATCCAAGCTCGAAGCGACCGAACAACGGCAACGAAAGTGGGCGCCAGCCCGCGTCGACCCAAGCCCCCCAAGCGAGGTTTCCCCCGTCGAATCCAGTTCTTCCAGCCGGGCCCGCGCTCACCCAGAGCGTGCGATACGCGTCGCTCGGACTTGGTTTGCGATTTTCTTGGGGTTTCCTGTCGGCGGTCGGCGTCGGCGGTTCGACGTTAGCGGCGCGATCCGGCAACCGCGTTCCAGCCGGTACGCCCGGCGGCACGACGCGACCGGCGAAATCGCGCGGCGCGTCGCGTGTCTCTTGTGTCACCGGCGCAACAAGCGGAGCCGGACCCGTGCTCGGAAGCGACGCGGTTGCCGGAGGCGCCGCGACGACGGCGTCGGCCAAGGTCGCGACGGTGAGCCCCGCCGCTTTCCATCGCTCCGCGAGGGCGTCGACGGGAAGGAACCGAAGCGACCGGGCGTGCCAGAGGGAAGCGTCGCTCGCGCGCGACCCGACCCGGACTTGAACGTTCGTGTCTTTATCGTCCCACGAAACGATCGCGACGAGGTTCGGACTTGCTTCGCTCGCGCCGCCGGCGAGCTCGCACTGCCCGTCGTGGATCGCCGTCGAACACGAATCGAGCAGCGCGCGCGACAAAGCCGTAGGGACGTCCGGCGGCGTGATTTCGACGAAGACGATCGGCATCGCAGATCGAGCCTAGCCTAACGCCGGATTGGGGTGTCAGAGGCCGAGCGCCGCAGAAATGTTCAAACTCAAAGCGACGCCCGACGTCGGGAAGAACACGCCGAGCCTCAGATCGCCGAGGAGCCCGAAGGCGCGCCCGAACGGAACGAACGCGCCCACACCGGCACCGACGAATCCGTCGCCGGCCTTCCGATATACGTCGAGGGTTTGCGTAGGCGGGTTATCGATCTGGTTCGCTGGCGGCGGCACCTGACCATTTTCTTGGACGGTCGTCGTTCGCTTGCCATCCACTTCCTCTAGGCCCGCGGATGCTTCGATGAACACGCCCGGAGCGCTCGTCGCGAACGCCTCCGACGAGAGCCAGTACGCGGCCTGCGCCTCGGCTTGGATCGGAAGATACGCGCGACCGCCGTCGGGGTTCGGCCCGCGTCCGGCGAAGGCGTAACCCAGCCGAAGCCCCGCGCTGAGCTTCTTCGAAAGCGGCGCGTCCAACGCGAGCGTCACCCGCGTTCCACCGAGGGCCGGCGCAAAGCCCACGCTGTCGCCCGCGCCGGCGACGGGCGTGCCGTGATATTGCGAGCCCGACGCGCGCAGGCACGTGAACGACGAGAGCTGACTTTGCTCGCTGCACACGTCGCTGCCCGACAGGAACGCGATGTCCTGGCTCAGCCCGACGGTGAGCCAGACGACGGGCGCCGTCGCGCGCGACGGCTCGTCCTTCGCGGGCACCGCGTCGTTCGTCGTCTCGTCGTCGTCTGCGTGCGCGTCCTTCTGCTTCGGATTTGCCGCCGTCGCGGGTTTCTTCGACGGAGTTTTTTCGTCGTCGTCGTTGCTCGAGTCGTCGTCGTCTTCGAGCACGACGGATTGCTCGACGCTTTCGGTGCTCGGCGTCGCGTTCGCAGGAGGCGTCGCGGCGCGGTGGTTCGGCACGGCGAGCGCGACCCGCGGGAAGCCGAACCCCATGGCAAACAGCACGCCCGCCGACGCGACACGACGCCAGGGAGCCCCCCTAAAAAATACCCTCGCGATGGATCGCGTCGTTCGTTCGGTCATGGCGCTCACCACGGGCCTCCCGGGGGCACGACGACCGAGCCGTCTGCGCACGCGGCTTGGAATTCCATCGACGTCACGGGCGCGCCGGAAACCCACAGCACGATGCAAGTGTCGGCGGCGTCGCCAGGGACGAGGCGCTGGCCGCCTTTGTGATCTTGCACGTCGCGTCCCTTGCCGAGCACCAGCCAGTGTTCGGAGCCGGCGCCGTTCGCTTGCACGATTTGACTGAGTCGCTCGGGCTCGATGGAGACGATCGACTCGTACGTCGCCTGGTACTCCGCTTCGGTGGTTCCGAATTGTTGACTCGCGGCGCTCTTCTGGTTCGGCACGTCGTGCGGATCGAGGCGGAGCCCGTCGACGCTGTAGATGCGCAGGTTGCGAGCGGCCGACCCGTGACAATCGAGCGTGCCGCAGTGCGCGGCGAACACGTCGCCGACCGGAACGCCGGTGAGGTTGCGAAAGTCGTCGTACGACGGCGCGGTCATCGTGAAGGTGTCGTCCGGCGACGGACCGGCGCAGGCGCTGGTGACGAAGAGCGCCGCGAACATGAGCGAGCGTCGTGCCGAGAGCGCGATGCGCGTCATGGGCAACCGCTCGGTGGAAAAGTGAAGCCCGGCGGCGCGAAGTACACCTGGCCGACCGATGCCGGCCCTTCCGGGTTCGAGTGGCAGGTGGTGCAGGAATTCGCGCGGTAAATGGGCGTGCTCATCGGCGTTTCGAGCCCCGCGAACAGGACCTTGGTGAACACCGGCCACGCGGGCTCGAAGTCGTCGGGGACGACGAAGAAATTCCCGGCGCAGTTCGTCGCGGTCTGGAACTGGCGGCCCGCGCCGTCCTCGAAGAACACGACGGCATCGACCAGCGGAGTGGTCGATGTGGGCGACTGGTACACGGTGCCGGCGAGCGAGAACTCGAGGCCGCCAGGGCCGGCTCCGCTGTGGCACGCGCCGCAGGGTTGTCCCGGACGATGCAACGGACCGGGCGGCACGCCCGCCTGTTCGCCGCCGAGCGCGTCGATGGCGTGCGAGCGCTGAGGGTCGCCGCAACCGACGACGCACGAGAGCGGCCCGAGGAAGACCGACGCGAAGAAGAACGCTGCGCGCCGCATCAGAACTCCGACTCGAGCTGGAGCACGCCGAGGAACCCTTCGCGATTCTGGATGAACAAGGTGTCGTTGAAGAGCGTCGTGAGCAGGTCGGCTTGACCGACGACGCTCCATCCCGTGGGGCGCGTCTCGGTCCCGACGTCGAAGCGCACACCCGCGCCGAACGTGCCGGCTTCGAGCGCGCTCTCTTCGCGGTCGCCGGTACGCCACTTGGGGACGCTGATCGGTCCGGTCGTGGACACGTTGCCGACGTAAGCGAGCTTCCAGAAGCTGACCGAACTCTGAAAATGGCCGCGCAGGTGCGTCCACAGAAACACGCGACGGCTCAGGTCGACGACGAAGCGCAGATCCGTCGTGGTCGCCTTCAGCCCCCAATCGTCGGCGTATAAGCGTTCGGTCAGGATCAGGGTCGAGCCGGTGAGTCGCTGTGCGACGCGGCCCGAGACCGCGAATCGATTTCGAGTGCCCGGCAAGTGTTCGTCGACTCTGCCGGGGAGCCGGCGGAGGTTCACCTCGTCGATCGACGCGCCGCGAGGAATGAGCGGCGCGACGTTGGGCGCGAAGAGCGGCAAGAACCGGTACGGCTTCGTCTGATCGCCGTTCTCGAGGATCGCGTCGGCGCTGAACGACACCAGGGTCGAGGGATCGAGAATGAGCTCGATGCTGCCGGTGATCGTGTGGCGTGCCAGGTTTTGCGAAAACACGGAAAACGGCGTTCCGGTACGGCCCGCGGTGTCGTGAGTGAAAGCGTACGAGAGCGACGGATTCGCCGTCTTGTTTGCGAGCTCGAAGTTCACCGTGCCGCCGGCCGATAGCGACAAGTAGTCGGGTTCGCTCGACACCGCGCCGGACACCGTCGCGCCGACGGTGCCGGGCTTATAGGTTCCACTCAACGTTCCGGCGTGCCGCACCTCGGTCCAGTGCTGGCTCGCGGTGGAGACGATGTCGACCGACGCAGCCGACACCACGTCGACCAGATAGCTGCCGTTCGCCGACCACCCGCTCAGCGGATTTTCGATCGACGCTTGGACGGCCGGCGTGAACACCGTGACCGAGTCCGTGTCGGTGTACGCCGAAAATTCTGCCTTCGTTTTCACGACGGTGTCGCTCGGCGAGCTCGCTGACGACGACTTCTCTGCCGGCGCAGGCTCTGCCGGCAGCGGCTTGTCGGAACCCGAGTTCGCTTTCGGATTTTGCTGCGCGCGCACGCCTCCGGCGGCAAAGAGGACGCCGAGCACGACGCAAACGAGGAAGTTGTCGAAGGTCCGCACGATTCAGTTGCAACCGCACCCGCTCGCCGCGCCTTCGGTGCCGCCCATCGCTCCTTCTTGGACCCCGTACACGTGGTCTCGAGCGACACTCGACGCGTCGCTCGGGCTCATCGTCGGATGCGCGAGCTTGCCCCGTTCGTAGGCTGCGACGTTCGCACAGCCGGCGCTGAAACCAGCCAAAAATACGAACAACGCGAGCAAGCGTGCGCTCTCTCCGACTTGTTTCATGAGAGCAACATGAGAGGTTTTGCGATCGTGCGGGGTGCTCGTCGCGCGCCGTGTCGCGGTGAGTTCATCGATCGCACACTCTCGCCAGATCTTTCTAATGAAATGCAATTTCGCACACATGATTAGAACGCGTTGGTGGTAACCGGCGCGCCGCAACATCAGGCGAACCAACAAAAAATAAATCGCAACGAGGCATGCACGTTCCGGCGCGCGTCGTGTTGCGCGCGGTCGAATCTTCGACGATGATCGCGGGGCGATTCGGAGAGTGAGATGTACTGTGCGATTCACGAATGACGCTCGTGCGATCGTCGCCGTCGCGGTGACGCTCGTCGCGGGCTGTAGCGCGGGCGGCGGCGACGGCGATTTCTGGAGCACGACGCACGACCTCGGCGGCGCGCACTACGATTTTCAAGGACAGACGCCGCCGCCGAGCAGCGGCGGTGAGACGTACACGTCGCCGCAATTGCCGCCCTCGAACGGCGGCTTTTCCGAATCGGGGGGCGCTCCGGCGAGCGGCGGCTTCAGTGGTTCCGTCGGCAATGGCGGCTTCGTCGGTGGCGGCGGCTCCAGTGGTTCCGTCGGTAACGGCGGCTTCGAGTCGAGCGGAGGCTTCGTCGGTGGTGGCGGCTTCGTCGGCAACGGCGGGGTCGAATCGAGCGGCGGCTTCGTGGGCAACGGTGGAATCACGGCGAGCGGCGGCTTCGTCGGTACGGGCGGCTTCATCGGAAACGGGGGCACGACGAGCAGCGGCGGCGCGAGCGGGGCAGGGGGCACGACCGGTGTCGCGGGAAAATGTTCGTTCACGTTCTCGGTCACGACGGTCACCGCGAACGGTCGCTACGCTCCGCGTAACGTCGGCGCGATCTGGATCACCAACAGCGGCGGCACCTTCGTGAAGACGCTCGACGTGTGGGGCACCATCCGCCTCAGTAACGCGACCGCGTGGGTCAACGCGTCGCGAGACGTCACGACGGACGCGGTCACCGGCGCCACGCGCGGGTCGCACGGTCCGCTCAGCGCGCACTGGGATTGCACCGACTCGACCGAGCAACCCGTCGCGCCCGGGAGCTACACCGTATCCGTCACCTTTGCCGAAGACGACGCGTCCATCTTCTTCGGACCGCCGGCTCACGAAGCATCGGTCATGTTCACGGTCGGCTCGGGCCCGGTGAATCTCAGCCCCGCGAACCAGACCAACTTCACGAACATGCAGGTCACCCTGCAATAGCGAGGACGATCTGTTTTTTTGGGGCGCCCTGGGCACGCGCACGCCATAAACGGCGTCGATGGTCGCCGCGCCCGTTCGCGCATTGCTCGTCGCGCTCGGCACGGCGACGTTGGGTTCGGCGTGCTCGAGCGACGCAGTGCAACCGCGCCCAGCGAGCATTTCGGACGCTGCCGTCGAAGACGTCGCGGTCATTCGAGACGCCGGGTCGATGCACGACGGCGCGTCGCGAGCCGATGCGTCCTCGTCGTGTGGCGCGACCTGCCGTGGGTCGTGTCTCGACGGTCGCTGCCTCGTGACGCTCGCGATCGCGCCGTCGCCGGGCAATCTCGTCGTTCGCGGCGCGGACGTTTTTTTCACGAGCTGTTCCACGGGCAGGGGCGAAATTGCGAGAGCGTCGCTCGATCCCGCGTCGCCCTTCGAGCTCGCGAGCGGGCGTCAGTGCCCGAGTGGGCTCGCGGTGAACGGCGAGCGCCTCTACATCGGCGATCCGCGCGGTTTCGTCGAGGTCGACGGTTCCGGCGCCGAGCTCGCCGCGCTGTCTCTCGATGTCGACGCCGCCGATGCGGCGCCGTCGCTCCTCGTGCGCGGCACCGATCCGATCGTTGGCGTCGCTGCGGACGGCGTAGACGTCTACTTCACGACGACCACGTCGCTGATGTGGGTCGCCGCCGGCGGTGGGTCGCCCCGCGCGCTCGTGTCGGGCCTGGGGAGCGCGAGCGTTCCACTGCTCGACCGGGCGAACGTCTACGTCGGGGATGCGTCGAGCGGCGCGTTGCTCCGCGTCGCGCGAAACAGCGGGGTTCAGTCGACGCTCGCGACGGGGCTCCCTGCGATCCAGGCGCTTGCACTCGGCGCCACCGACGTGCTCGTCGGTGGCGCATACTTGGTCAGAACCGTGGCGCTCGACGGCGGCGCGATCGGCGTCGTCGCGACGGCGGCTGGCGCGGAACTGCAGAGCGTCGCCACCGACGACGTGAATGCCTACTTCACGAGCTACGGCGTCGTCTGGAAGGCGCCGCTCCCCGGCGGCGGGGAGCCGATCGCGCTCGCGTCGAACCAGAGCGACGCCGTGGCCATCGCCGTGGACGACGCGAGTGTCTACTGGGTCAACGCCGCGAGCGACGGAGAGACGCCCGGCGCGTGCTGCGGAAAAATCCTGAAGCTCACGCCGAAGTGACCGGCCCGGCGACGCCACGCTCCGCGAAGAGCTGCGGCGTCACGCCGGAGCGTCGATCACTGGAACATCATGCTGACGAGGCCGGCATCCGACGGCCAGTTCGAGACGCGCCCCGTCTCGTTGACGACGTTTGGGTCCTCGGTTCCGGCGATGAACGAGAAGTCGATGAAGGCCGGCGTCGTGGCTTGCTCGTAGATGTCGCTGAGCGCGATGAACGGCGCGGCGTCGAACAACCCGAGGTCCGTCTTAGCGTTCTTGTTGTAGTCGCTTCCGAAAATCGCGACCACGCCGCCGTTGAGGTCACCACTATTGGTGAACGCGTTCGATCCCGCGTTGTCGCTCTCGAGCACCTCTGTTCCGTTGATCGTGAGCCGTGCGCCGAGGTCCTGGCGGAACGCGCCGCCGGCCCATTGCAGCACCAATCCGACCTGGTCCGGCGCTTTCACGAACTTATCCGTCGTGAGGGACGAGACCGCGGTGATCCCCGACGGCGTGAGGAGGCGGATGAGGCGGTTGGTCCGCTTGAACGGCGTGAAATACTGGTAGCCGACCACGCCGCCGTTGGAGTCGAAGCCCTTGAACTCGTACGCGACGTTGCGCTTCAGTTGAAAAGGCCCGAAATGCCCGGTCGCGTCGCCGACGCCGCTGATGACCGGAGCTTCGGTGCCGCGCGGAGACGTCCCCACTTCGCGCACTTCGACTTTGCCGGTCACCGGCGTGTTGTCGGCGAACGTCTCGGCGATGCCTTCGACGAACAGCGGATCTTCGCCGCATTGCACGGACGTGTACGTCGGTGCCTTGCCCTTCAGGTACTTGAAGACTTCGATGAACGAGCTCGTCGATGCGGCGACGGCGAAGTGATCCTGATCGGTGAACGTCACCGTCTTCACGTTCTTGCCGGTGGCGTGGTGGGGCGACCCGCCGAGATCGTGCTGCGACGACAAGCTCAGCGTCTGCACGTCGCCGACGTCGGGGATCCCGGAGAAGTTGATGTAGTGCGCGACCTTCGCCGCCTGCGAGGGAACCGACAGATAGGCGCCGCAATGCGAGGTGCCCTGCGAATGGCCGGCGAGATCCACCTGGGTGAAGCCCGGGTTGTCGGCGAGCACCTTGTTGATGACGTCGTCGATCTTGCCGCAGCCTGGCTTGGCGCCGGCGTCGGTGCACACGTTGCCGGGTGAGTCGCCGAGCGAGTCGTACTCCACACCGACGATGCGATCCGAGCAGAAGCCGTTGCTCTCGAGGAGCTGCGCGACGTGCGCGAAGTTCTCGCCGGAGCCGTAGGTGCCGTGCACGAACACGAACGGACGCTGCGTCTTGTCGCAATCGGCGTCCTTCACGACGACCGGACACGAATCGTCTTGGGTCGTGGTCGCGGTGGTCGGCGACGTACTGTTGGAGTCCGAGCTCGAGCAAGCCGAGAGCAAAAGTAGCAAGGAACAAGAAAGCAAAGGCAGCGCTGTTCGCATGATGGTCCGTCTCCCCAAGGTTCGAATTCGCAGGTGAATCGGGAGAGGATCGGTGTGCCCCCCGAGATTCACCGATTGAGTAAATTCACTCGCGCGTCCTGCCCGCGAGTCGTCGCGGAACATACTCTTTTCTCGAATACGAAATATGTCCTGTAGCTGCCGATTTCATTGCCCGCACGCGACAGATCGAAAGGAGAATGCACGCCGCGGTTGCAGCGTAAGAATTTTCGCTTCATGCGAAAAAAGAACTGCTCAGTCGCTATTTGCGTTCGGAATGACGACGCGTGTCATCACGTCACGCCGCGTGAGGTCGCCCGTGCCCAGGCGTCCGTCATCGTTGGCGCCGGTGCACCAGATCGAGCCGTCGGCGCGGAGCGCGCACGTATGGAATCGCCCTGTGGATACCTGCACCCAATCCACGTCGTGACCCACTTGAACCGGGCTCGGGCGATCACTGGTGTCGCCCGTGCCGAGCTGGCCTTCGACGTTGCGGCCCCAACACCACATCGCACCCGGCGCACGGATGCCACAGCTGTGAAAGGTGTCGACGTCGACCGAGACCCAATCGGCGTCGGTGCCGACGCGGGTCGGCACACTTCGATTTTGCTGGTCGCCTTGTCCGAGCTGCCCGGCGAAGTTGGCGCCGAAGCAATACAGGGCGCCGCTCTTCAGCGCGCAGGTGTGGTTCTGGCCCGTTGCGACCGCGCTCCACCCGCCGCTGTCGTCGACGAGGGCGGGGGAGCGGAGCTCCTCGCTCGCGTCCGCCGGTAAGCCGAGCTCGCCGTCGGAGTCTCGCCCCCAGCACCAGAGCGCGCTCGTCGCGGTCGCCCCGCAGGCGTGGCCTTGTCCGACGTCGGCGACGCGAAAGTCGCGGTTTCCCGGCACGCTCACGGGAACGAGCACGTCTTCACCCGGATAGGTCCCGCCCTGACCGAGCTCACCTTCTTCGTTGTCACCCCAGCACTCGAGCCCGCCGCCGTCGAGCGTCGCGCAAAACGAATCGAAGTGTCCGCGAACGCCCGTCGCAGGACCGGCCAGAGCGACCCGAACCGGGGCGACGCGCGCCGTCCGGTCGCCTTGCCCGAGCTCGCCGTGGTCGTTGGTTCCCCAACACCAGATCGTCCCATCGACGCGCTCGGCACAGTGCGAGCTCGCGCCGCTCGTGATGCGGAGAAAATCGGCGGCACCCGCGCCCTCGAGGGGCTCCGGCAAGCTCCGCGTATGACCGTCCGGTGCGGCGCCCCAACAATAAATCGCGCCAGAGATGGCCGCGCACGTTTCGTCGTACGACGCGACGACGAACGGCGGCAGCGTAGCGCCCGCTTCCGCCTGAGCGTCGCGGTACTCGATTCGACCCGCGTCACGCGCGTCCGGTGCGGCGTCCACGGAAGCGTCGAGCGACTCGCGGCGTCCGCGTGAGGGCGCGCCGGCGTCGCTTCGCGGGTCCTGGGTGAGCACCTCGAGCCGAGTGTTGCACGCGACGTCGACGCTCACGACGCAGACGGCACCCGCGATGAATCCGAGATGACGGAGTAACCCGGTCCAACCGAGCCGACCGAGCCGTCCAAACCCCGTGACGAGACGTCGATGCGAGCCTCGCAAGGCGGCCCGCGGGCTTCGAACGAGTCGCGACATCAGAACGCCACCGAGGGTCCGAACGTCACGTAGGGGCCACTGACCGTGGTGCCCGTCTCGGCGACGCCGTTATTCGTCGCTGTCGCGCCGCGAAGCGTGAACGCCAAGCCGCTCCGCAGCGACAAGAGGAACGTCGGCGTGATCGGCAAAGTGAATCGGCTTCCCAAGCGCGCCGCGACGGTGAGGGCGCTCTCTTCGGTACCGTGCGCGCCGGGCAGGGGCGAGCCGCGAAATCGAACCTCGGCGGCGACCACGCCGACCTCTAAGTTCGTTCGAAACGGACCCACTTTTCCCGTTGCGAAAGCCAACGTCAAAGCAGACTCGAGCGCGCTCGTCGAAATGGTTCCATTCACGGCGCGGGTATCGCTAGCCCAGCGTGCCCCGACGTCGAGCTCGACGCCGAGACTCGGCGCAAACCAATGGCGTAACGTCACGTCGGCGCCGATGAGCCACAGAAAGCCGAACTCGTCGTCAGCAAACGCCGCGCCCGCCTCGTTCGTCTTCGGCGACGGTTTCAGCGACCGTTCGAGCGTGCGCTCCACGGCT
>DATBBD010000842.1:0-8239 GCA_036271175.1 Polyangiaceae bacterium
GACATACTCTCGCGTTACTGGCTCACTCGATCATCGGGCAAATTTGGAGCCCGCGGCGGGTGACGTTCGATAAGGACTCACGAACGACGGCGCGTCGGCGCGTCGGCGCATGCGAAGCGCGCGTCGTTCGATAAGCCGTCACACGCTCGGGAGCAGTGTGCGCGAGAGCGGCTCGACGAACTTGGCCGCTTCGGGCAAGCGGTCGGCGACGAGCCGTTCGACCGATGACGATAGCTTCGTCGCCGCGACGGACGCGCCGATGACGGTTGCCCAAGAAATCGGACCGAGCGGACGACAGCCGAAAAAATGGCTGACGCCCGGGGTCTGCATCAAGAGGAACAGCGCACCCGACGACGCGATGCTCGTGATGAGGACCGGGCGGCTGGTGCCGCCGGCCGCAAGCGTCTGACCGAGCTGCGTGCCGACCAGGGTCGCGAGCCCGATGCTACGCGCCTTGTCGCGCGACCCGATGAAGCGACCGATCGCCCACGCGCCGCCGGCGCCAAGGGCGGTCACCAGCGCGCGCGTCGCGATCTCGCGATCGAGCGGCGCGCCCAGGGTCGACTCCGGCGTTTCGCTCGCGAGCGACTCGAAGGTGCGAGGCTCGGGAGGCTTCAGCGCGATGGCCATCGCGGGCGCCACGTCGGTGAAGAGATTCACGAGGAGGAGCTGCCGCGGCGACAAGGGCGGACGGCCGTCGAGGAGCCCGGCGAGGAGCGTGAACCCGATTTCGCCGAGGTTCCCGCCGACGAGGATGGACACCGCGTCGCGAACGGACACCCACATCGCGCGCCCTTCGACGATGGCGTCGACGATGGTCTCCACGCGGCCGTCGAGCACGACGAGATCCGCCGCGACGCGCGCGGCCTGGGTGCTCGCTTCGCCGACCGCGATGCCCGCGTCGGCGAGCCGGATCGCGGCGGCGTCGTTCGCGCCGTCGCCGGCCATCGCGACGACTTTGCCGGCGCGCTGGAGCGCACGAACGACGCGCACTTTTTGCGACGGCGTGACGCGCGCGAAGACGGCGATGCTTTCGACCTTCGCGATGAGCTCGTCGTCGCCGAGGCTCGCGAGCTCGGCGCCGGTGAGCACCGAGCGCCCTTCGAGTAACCCGAGCTCGTTCGCGATGGCTTCGGCGGTGCTCGGATGGTCGCCGGTGATCATCACCGTCCGAACCCCGGCGCGCCGCATCCCGTCGACGGCCGCTTGCGCCGACGGCCGCACCGGATCGCTGAACGCGATGAAGCCGCGGAACGTCAGATCGACGACCTGCTCCGGGTCGAGCGCGGCGTCGCTCGCGACGGCACGGTCCGCGACCGCGAGCACGCGGAGCCCGCGCGCGGCGAGACGCGTCGCGGTGCGCACCAGCGCGAGCCGGCCGCCGTCGTCGAGAGCCTCGACGCGATCGCCGGAACGACGGCTCGTGCAATGGAGCAGCAAGACCTCGGGAGCGCCCTTGACGGCGAGGCGCGTCCCTTCGCTGCCGCGCCCGAGAACGGCGTGATACGTGCGCCCGAGCGACAGCGACAGCTCGCCGATCCGTTCCCAGTGCGGCGCGCCGAAGGCCGGACCGATGGCGGCAGATTCCGCTCCACGAAGGAGCGCGGCGTCGGTGGGATCGCCGCGCGACGCGCCGGCGGGGTTCTGGATCGTCGCGCGAAGGGCCGCGGCGAGCACGCCGCGCTGATTCGACGTGAGCGCCGCGAGCGCGCCGTCCGCGTCACCGTCGGAAACGATGGAGAGCGCGAGCACGCCTTCGGTAATGGTGCCGGTCTTGTCGAGGCACACGACGTCGACGCGCCCGAAAGCTTCGAGGGCGCGCGCATTGCGCACCATTGCGCGGCGTCGCGAGAGCCGTTCGGAAGCGGCGAGCTGAGCCGCGGTTGCGAGCAGCGGTAACCCCTCGGGAACCGACGCGACGGCGAGGCTCACCGCGGAGCCGACGAGCTCGTCGAGCTTTCGCCCGCGGAGTAACCCGCCGCCGACGACGCCCACGCCGGCGAAGAGGGCGACGGGCCCGGTGAGCGCCATGAGCGAGCGCAAGCGTCGTTCGACCCCGGCCGAACCGCGAGCGCCCTTCGTGCCGGCCGCGCCGCGGAGCGCCTCGGTGTGCTCGCCGGTCGCGACGACGACCGCGGTCGCGTTGCCTCCGACGACGGTCGTGCCCTCGTAGAGCATCGAACTCCGATCGGCGACGTGCGACTCGAACGACGGGATCGAGAATTTTTTCACCGGGAGCGACTCGCCGGTGAGGCTCGACGCGTCGACCTCGAGCGACGTCGCTTCGAGGACTCGGCAATCGGCGGGCACCACGTCGCCCGCTTCGAGCAGCACCACGTCGCCGCGGACGAGCGACGTCGCGTTCGCGCCGCCCGCCTTGCCGTCGCGGAGCACGATCGCACGCCGTTTGTCGGTTCGCGCCAAGAGCCGGAGCTTGCGCTCGGTGACGAACCGCTGGAGACCCCCGACGACCGCGTTGAACCCCATGACGCCGCCGACCATCGCGGCGTCCATGACCGAGCCGACCGCGGCGGACAGACCCGCGCCGGCCGCGAGGAGCGGCGCGAGGGGACTGAAGAGCTCGTCGGTGATGGCTTCGCCGAGCTCGCGGACGAGCGACGGCGTGGACCGATAGGGCGGACGCCGATCGTCGGCGTCGTGGAGCGACAGCCCCGTGCGCGTGCTCCGCAACCGCGCGAGCACGCCGTCGGCATCGAGGGCATGCCACGGCGTCGGGTCGCGCGACGGTGGCAGCGCGAGCCGTCGAACCGCGAACGAGCCGCGCACGCCGTTCGCCATCGACACGAGGGTCGCCGCGTTCACGACGAACACGGCGCGACGGGCCGATAGCGGCAAGAGCCCGCCCGCCGAGACGAGCGCGCCGAACGCAGCGGCGCCGAGCGCGACGTTGACGCTCTGCTTCGACACTTCGCGGGCGCGCACCGCCGCTTGCAAGAGCAAGCGGATCTCACTGAGGTCGTCCGGGCAGATGAAATGGGCGCCCCACGGTGCGGGCTTTCCGGCGCGCGCGAGCCCGACACCGACGTCGGCGATCGAGAGGGCCGGGCAATCGCTGGTACCGACCAGGCACACGCCGCGGCCCTCGCGCTGCAAGCGACGAACTCCGGCGACGATGCCTTCGGCGCGGGAAATCACGTCGTCGGCGCTCACGGCTTGAAGAATGGTTTCGTCGTTCGACGCGACGATGACTCGCATACCGGCGTCGTGCGCGGCGGACACGATTTGCTCGAGGCCGGTCGTCGCCGTGATGCGCACCGCAACGATGGCTTTGACGTGATCCGACTTCTCGAGCGCGAGCACGAGCTCGCCGCGCTTCGCGAGGCCGCGCGCCCGCTCTTCGAGATCTGCCCCCACCGCGCCGCGCGCGAGGCGCAGGGGACCCAGCTGCCAGGAGCCCGACACCCGCCGTTCGAGCGGCGCGTCCGCGTCGAAGAGCGCCCGGAGGAGCGCGTGCACTTCCGTCTCGTCGGCGTCGGATTCGACCGTGACGTCGCCGAGCGCGAACGCTTTCGCCGATGCGAGACCGCCGTCGAGCACCAGGCAATCGATGCGATCCAGACGCCGGAGCGCGTCTCTGTCGAGCACCAGGGTGTCACGCCCGGTCAGGATCTTCGCGACTTCGGCACCGAAGACGTCGCGCCCCATGCGCGCGGGGCGAGGCATCGCGCCGTAGACCGTCGCGAGGGCCCGCTGAAGGCTCCGGGTCGTCGCGAAACTGACGGCGAAGCCGGCGAGCGTGACGAACACGGCGCGGTCGGCGTATTCCTCGATCGGTCCGCGCGGCAGCGGCACGGGTCGCGGTTCGCCGGGCTTCGGGCCGACCACACCGTCGACGAGGCCCGCGGTGAGGCGCGCTTCGAGTCGGTTCCAGGCGCCGCGCTCGACCTGCGCTTCGCGGAGGAGCGCGGCCTTGTGGATGGCGTCGACGAACGACGTGAGCGGGCGTTGCGCGAACGCCGAAAAGAACGCGGTCGCGAGGTCGAGGGCGACCTCGGTGCGCTCGGTCCCGATCCGTTCTTCGAGCCCGGCGCGCAGCTTTCCGACGCTCTCGACCAAGGAGAGGAGCGACGCGGCGGTTCCGGCGAACGGCATCGCGGGAAACGGCGACACCGACAGCCCGAGGCCCATGAAAAACGCGCTGAGGTCGGCGCCGAGCCCGACCACTCGGCGAAGCGCGGGCTCGATGTCCGCGAGATGCTCCGGCGTCCCGTCGAAGCGCGCCGGAGCGACGCCCGCGCGCGACTCGGCCACCGCCACCCAGCCGACGAGCTCCGAGAGATCGCACGAGCCGTGCTCGATCGAGAACACGACGCGGCGCGTGTAAGCGTTGACCTCGACGGCGCGGACTCTGCCGTCCCCGGCGATGGCGGCGCGGAGCGCGCGGTCGAAGGCCGCGAGTTCGCTCTCCGAAAGGGCGCCGAACTCGACGTGGGCGCGCTCGTCGGTGACCCAGGATCGACGGCTCCGCGCGCGAAAGAGTTGGACGAGCGGCTCGAAGCGGTCAAAAAGGCTCATGAACACCGGCCCGAAGGGCTCTAACATCCCAGTTTCGCGAATGCCGGACAGGACGCAAGAACTATTGGACGCCGAATCCGGCGCGGACTTGACCGATGCTTTCGTGCACGCGCGCCGCGGATTTCGTCGCGACGTCGCGGCGCTGATCCACGCGCTCGACCATGGACGTCTCATCGTGCCGCTCGCCAAGCGAATGGCCGACGCGGCCGTCGGGGAAGAGCAGGAAGTGGGCGAAGAGCTCTCGCTCACGCCGCATCTCTTGTTCGATGCCGATCGGAGCGGTTTCATGCCCGTCTTCACCCGCGCCGACCTCGTCGAGCGCGCGACGGATCGCGTGAAGTGGGAGACCGACGACGGGCCGCTCGAATACTGCACTTTGCCGGCCCGGGTCGTGCTCGAGCTCGCGGTGGCACTCATCGACGAAGTGCGCGTCGCCGGCTTGCTCGTGAACGCGTTCGACCCGACGGAGCTCGTGCTCGGGCGAAACGAAGTGGCGAGCATCGCGCAAGGGCGGGCGATTCCGCTCGTGGGTTACGTCGTCGACATTCCGCCGGGCGAGGATGAAGAGCGACTCATCGCGAAAATGGACGGCCCACCGCCGAAAGACGTCACCGACGCGATCGAAGGCGTGCTCACCGGAGTGACGAACGCGGAGGGTTATCGGCTCCATTCGACGTTCAACGCCGAGCGCGACCTCGAGCCGCACCTCACGTTGAACGTCCTCGTCGCCGACGACGGCCCCGACGGCGACGAGGCGGCCGCCGCGAACGCGAGAAGGTCGCTCGCCGACGGCCTCGCCCGCGCGCTCGACGGAAAGCTGCCGCCGCCCGGATACATCGACATCTTGTTCAACGATCCGGCGCTGCGATAACGAAGCTCGGTGATACCGTGCCCCCCCTGAGCGGAATGGAC
Organism: Polyangiaceae bacterium; assembly: GCA_036271175.1. Taxonomy (GTDB): domain Bacteria; phylum Myxococcota_A; class Polyangia; order Polyangiales; family Polyangiaceae; genus DASZVB01. The sequence goes on from DATBBD010000842.1 coordinate 5,449, forward strand.
TCGCCCGATCTCATCCGGGCCGGTGGGGACCGGCTCACGGCGCTCGAGCGATTCAATATTCGCGCGATCCGCCGCACCTTCGAGCCCGGTGGCGTGGATACGGCGATCCGCTGGTGCCAGCGTCATATCGGCTCCGAGTGGATCACGCTCGCGACGAAGAATCTCTTGCACGTCCACGGACTCGATCGGCTGCCGCCCTTCGATCCGAACGTGAGCTACATCTGCGCGGCGAATCACCGGAGTTTTTTCGATCTCTACGTCGTCACCGGTTACCTGGTGAAGCACGGCTTGCCGCATCGGTTGATCTTCCCGGTGCGCGCGGAGTTCTTTTACGACCACCCGCTCGGCGGCTTCGTGAACGGCGTGATGAGCTTTTTCGCGATGTATCCGCCGATTTTTCGCGATCGCTCGCGCGCCGCCGTGAACCTCGCCGGCCTCGACGAAGCCGCGCGGCTCGTGAAACGCGGCGGCGCATTTCTCGGCATCCATCCCGAGGGACGCCGCAACTTGGAGAGCGATCCCTATTCGCTCCTGCCGGCGCAGCCCGGGGTCGGGCGCATCATCTTCAACTCGGGAGCGACCGTCATTCCGGTGTTCGTGAACGGCCTCGTGAACGATTTGCCCAAGCAAGTGTCGAGCAACTTCGACGGCACCGGGACGCCGATTCACATCGTGTTCGGGCGCCCCGTCGATTTCGGCGATCTCCTCGCGCAACGCCCGTCACCGCGCGTGTACCGCGCGCTCGCCGATCGCGCCCGCGACGCCATCGTCGCCCTCGGCCCCGAAGAGCGCGAGCACCGCGCTCATTCGTCGTCGTAGAACAGCGGTTCGCGATCGGTCAGAAACCGCTCGATCATCATCGCAGCGCCGGCCGCGAGTCGAACGAAGCGGAGCCCGAGCCCCGGCGGCGAATCGCTCCGTTCGGAGTACACGCGCACCCAGCGCACCTCGCCGATGCCGCGAATGGGTTCGACGGTTCCGGGCAACGTGATCGAAAAATCCATTTTCTCGCCGACCGGCGAGAGATTGTGCGTGGCGATGAACACGCCGCCCGCCGAGAGGTTTTCGGCGAAGCCGCCGTAAAAATTGTGGTCGCTCTCGAAGGTCACGTGGAGCTCGACCGAGTAGCGCGGAAAGATCCGCCGATTGTCGTTCGCGGGCCCCTTGGTGACGAACGTCGCTTCTTCGCGCGTCGTGGGTTCTTGTTTGGTCGCGGCTGCCTGCCGGAAGGTCATCGTCGCTCGAGCTCCTGGCGGCCCGAAGGGCCTTCATGAGAAAGAGACGGCGGCGCGCGGGGATCCTTGAATCGAATCCGCCGATGCCTATGGCACTGTGGGGGAAGGTGCGACTTCTTGGAGGGAGGGCACCCTCAAAGCCACGGATTGACGCTGGATGAACCGGGGCGGTGCTGCGCGATCACCGCGACGAACGCAGCTACCGCGAGCGCCCCGACGCCGAGCGTCGTGTACGCGGCGATGGCCCCCGGCGCGTTCGACGAGAGCCCGTCGAGCAGCGTCGCCCAAGCAGCCGCGAGGCCGAGCGAGAGCACCGAGAGCGGGAGCATCCACCGGACCCAGAGCGGCGCGACGTGCTCGACCCACACGCGCGCCGTGACCCGCCGCACGCCGCCCACGAGGACGACGACCACCGCGACCTTCGCCAGAAAGACGGCGACGCCGAGCGCGGCCCACGGACGGCTCTGCTCCTGGACCATCGCGGTGAGCCCCGGAACCCGGAAGCCGCCCGCGAAGAGCATCACGGCGAGCCCGGCGATGACCCAGAGCGAGCTGCGCTCGACGAGGCGAAGGATCTGCCGCGAGAGCGGCGGAGTCCCCGGCGCGCGCAGCATTCCTTCGGCGCTTCGGAACGCCGAAGGGGTGCCAGTTTCGGGAACGGCGCTCGCCACGAGCAAGAACGCGAGCAGCGCGAGCCCGGGGTTTCGTGCCGCCGCCCAGCGCCACGGCACGCCGCCTTGATCCGCGACGAGCTCGGCGACGACGAATCGACCACTGGCGAGGACGGCACCGAACACCGCGACGCCGACCGGAACGAGGAGCAATACGGTGCGCGCGCTCGCGACGAGAGCGCGACGCAACGAGAAGCGACGATTTCGAGACGCGCCACCGGCGACGAAGCGCGCCACGGCGAGCGGAACCGTGCCCACGAGCAAGAGCGCGAGGAGGTCGGCGTCCGGCGAAAGAATCGAGCGGCCGGTGGCGAGCCAGGTGAACGCGCCGACGATGCCGACGAGCACCGCGATCGACAGGACGAGCAAAGGACGCGCCTCGCCGCCCGGGACGACCGCCTCGAAAATTCGCGGAAGGGGACCGCGCGAAAGGCCTATTTTACCGGTCGAACGCGCTTCGGCGAGGCGCAGGAACCATTTGCCGAGCGCGCCCGCGGGAGTCGTCGGGAGCACGACGGCGAGGACGGCGAGCAAGAGCAACGTCGCCGCGCCCTCGAGCTCTTCGGCGCCGAACGGCGACAAGCCGTCGACGCTGATCTGCAACGTCGGCAGGGTACGTCCCTCGCGCTCGACCCCGACGTCGGCGAGTTTTTCGCCGGGCCGCGCGCGCACGTCGCCGAGCGAGAGCACCGTCACTCCGTCGAAGCGCTGAACCAAGTCACCCGCGCGAAGGCCCCCGAGGGCGGCCTTGCCTTCGGGATCGAGCGCGAGGATCCGGAGCCCGCGCGCTTCGGCGTCGATGCTCGCCGTGACGCCGAGAAACGCGAGCGCGCGCGTTCCGTCGAGTTCGCGCTCCGTCTCGAGCGGCGCGTCCTCGGTTCCGAG
>DATBBD010000843.1:0-3569 GCA_036271175.1 Polyangiaceae bacterium
GACGGGCATGTTCGGCTCGGCGAACGGCACCGCCGAAAACCACACCGCGAGGCCGAGGGCTCCGCTCGCGACGGTGCCCGCGCCGCGGAACGTCGCTGCCCGGCCCAACCGCGCCGCAAGACCAGCGCCCCATCGTACGACCACTCGACTGGTCGCGACGATCGGCATCGGCAAGAGCGGCCTGTAAAAGCGATTCCAGAAAGGATGGTCCCCGCCGACGATGAGCAGATAGAAGAGGTAGACGCCGAAGAGCACGTACCCATGGACCCAGAGCGGACGCGGGGGTTTCTCGCGATCGAGCTCGAACAGACCAGGGAACGCGAGCCAGCCTCCGGCGAGCACGAACCCGGCGATGTGCGCGGCGCCCCGCAAAATCGACGCTTTGCCGAAGATCACCTTCGCGTAAAACGTGTTCGGAAGCGGTTGCCCGTAATACGCGAGGCGCACGGCGACGTGCACGACGATCACCGCCCCGACGATGCTCATCGCCGGCAGCAGCGCGCGAACCCGATCTTTCCAGCGGCCGTCGAGCTGGGCCGCCTCGACGACGAATAGCAACGCCGCCACCATGGCGCCTTCGGGCCTCGTCAAATACGCGAGCGAGAACCAGAGCGCGGCATGAAGGCGAGCGCGCGGGTCGCTCCGCCCGCGAACGAGCCGATCCATCGCGAGGAGCACCCAGAAGCCAAAGCACGTCCCTTCCATGCCGGACGTGGCGGCGTGACAAAACGACGGGATGCTCGCGAGCAAGAGCCCGGGCAACACGTGGACGAGCGGGCTCGCGTCCGGATCGAGCCGCCGGCTGATCCGGCGAGTGAGCTCGACCGTCGCCAGCGCGAAGCCGAGGCTCCCGACGATGGCGGGCACCGTGAGACCGAGGCCGACCGCCGCGGCGACCGAGAGCAGGATCACCCAGAGGAGGCTCGTGTACCCCTCGAGCGGGACGCCCGCGTTCCACACCAGGCCGTGGCCGTGCACCAAGTTTTCCGCGTACCGGAACGTGATGTACGCGTCGTCCACCAGGAAATACTGCCGTTCCTGGAGCATCCACAACCCGCCGACGCAGACGAGGAAGAGTGGGAGAAACCGCTCGGCGAAGCGAGGCAGGCGCGGGAGAGCGGGCGTGGAGAGAGTGGCAGCCAACAAAGTCCGCACCGCCCGAGGGCAGTCATTCTAGCATGCTGGTCCGACCCCCGAACCACGCGTTCGGCCCAGTCCGGAGGACTTTCAATGATCAGCTCTGACCGTATCGTTCTATGCACACTGCTCGGCTCGCTCTTCTTCGTCGCGTGTGGTGGCTCGACGCCGCCCGCCGAAACGACTCCACCCGCGGAGTCGGCCACCGCGCCCGCACCGATGCCGGCGGCCGATGCCGGCGCGCCCGCACCCGCGGCTTCAGCGGCTCCCGCGGCGTCTCCGCCCAAGCTCGCGGCGCCGCCCGAGATTGCTTGGAAGGACAAGACGTTCGATCAAAAGAAGGAGTTCATGAAAGACGTCGTCATGCCCAAGATGAAGACGCTCTTCTCCGACTTCGACGCGAAGAAGTTCGGCGACATGTCGTGCACGACGTGTCACGGCCCGGGCGCGAAGACCGGGAAGTTCACGATGCCGAACGCCAAGCTGCCGAAGCTCGACCCGACCGACGGGTTCGCGAAGCACAAGAAGGCGAAGCCCGAGATCACTCAGTTCATGATGGAGAAGGTAGAGCCGCAGATGGCGAGCACGCTCGGCGTCGAGCCCTACAACCCCGACACGAAGCAGGGCTTCGGCTGCTTCGATTGCCACACGATGCATGGCAAGTAGGCCGCCCTCGACTCGACCATGACCGCCTCGAACGTCTCGGTTCGTCCGACCGCCACGCACGTCTTCGTCACGGTAGCGGGCCCCGATCGGCCGGGCATCACCGCCCGGCTGACGCAGATCTTGAGCGAAATGGACACCCAGCTGCTCGACATCGAGCAGGTGGTGGTGCGAGGTCACCTCACGCTCGCGATGCTCATCGGCATTCGCGTCGACCGCGGCGTGCTGAAGGAGCTGCTCTTTGCCGCCAAGGAGCTGGGGCTCGGGCTCGATTTCAAGCCCGTGGAAACACCGGACGTGGCGCGGCCCGCGGCGCACCGCTACGTCGTGACCGCCATCGGGCCGAGCCTCGGCGCGTCGGAGATCCATGCACTCTCGCAGACGCTCGCCGAGCACGGCGGCAACATCGCGAAGATTTCGCGACTGTCGCTGGGCGTCTTGCGGTCGCTCGAAGTCCAGGTCGACTTGCCCGCGAGCGACGACGCGACCGAGCTGAAAAAAGCTCTCCTTCGCCTGAGCATGGAGAGCTCGTTCGACATCGCGCTCCAGCGAGAAGGCTTGTTCCGGCGGAGCAAGCGGCTCGTCGTGCTCGACATGGACTCGACGCTGATCACCATCGAAGTCATCGACGAGCTCGCACGCGCTTACGGCGTCGTCGAGCAAGTCGCCGCCGTCACCGAGCGCGCGATGGCCGGCGAGATGGACTACGACGAGGCCCTCCGTCAGCGGCTCGGGTATCTCGAGGGACTCGAAGTGTCGGTACTCGAGAAACTCGCCGCGGAATTGCCGCTCACCGACGGCGCGAAGCGGCTCATGTTCGTGTTGAAGCGCCTCGGCTATCAGACCGCGGTGATCAGCGGCGGTTTCTCCATTGCGGCCGACGCGCTGAAGGCAAGGCTCGGCATCGACTACGCCTATTCGAACACCCTCGAAGTCAAAGGCGGGCGCCTCACCGGTCGCGTCGTGGGGCCCATCGTGAACGGTCGTCGCAAGGCCGAGCTCCTCGAGACGATTGCGCAAGCCGAAGGGGTGCTCTTGGACCAAGTCATCGCCGTCGGCGACGGCGCGAACGATTTGCCGATGCTCGAGAAAGCCGGCCTCGGCATCGCGTTTCGCGCCAAACCGAAGCTGCGCGAGGCCGCCGACACGTCGATCTCCACTGGCGGGCTCGACTCGATCCTGTACCTTCTCGGTATCAGCGCCGAGGAGCTCGAGGAGGTACTGGGCGGCCCTCTGAGCTCGTAAAGGAGGGTCGTATGGGGTTCCGTCAGAAGACTGCGCTCGTCGCGTTCACATTATCCGTCACCGGCGTCGCGAACGCCGATCCACCGGCAGCTGCGGCCCCGCCCGCGTTCTTGCCGCCGCCACCAGTGATCGCGCCGACGGCATCGGCCGCTCCGGTCGCGGTCTACGTCGGAACCGACACCGGCGAACCCGCCGTGATCGGGATCTATCCGGAATGGGTAAAACCGGGTCATGGCTCGCCACTCGCACGCTGCACGACGCCGTGTCAGCTCGAAATGCAGCGCGGGCGCTACCGCATCGACGTCGAAGCGTCCGACGCGACGCTCGAAGGCAATCGCGTCGTGGACATCGCGGAACCGTCGCGGCTCGTCGTCACGCCTCGCCACCCCGCTCAGCGATCCGTGGGGCTCGCGCTCGGCCTCGTCGGGTCGGCGGCCGTCGTGGGCGGCAGCATCCTCGTCCTCGTCGCGCTGAACGACACCGACTCGTGCGCCCTCGACGGTTTCGACTGCAGTCGGACCGTC
>DATBBD010000844.1:0-3231 GCA_036271175.1 Polyangiaceae bacterium
CGACGGCGGTAAGACGTGGGCTCAAGTCACGTCGTCCGGTGGATTCGGCGCGCCGCTCTGGGCCGCGAGCGGCGACATCTATTGGGCGAGCAGCGACGGCATGGCAAAGAGCACCGACCAGGGCGCGCACTTCACCGATATCGCGGCGAACGGTCAGCTCAAGACGACGGCGCCCCTCGAGCTCCCCGACGGGAGGATCGCCACCGTCGGGTCGCAGGCCGTCATGGTGTCATCGGACGGCGCAATGACGTGGCAATCGGCGAGCACGGCGCTGCCCTACGGCGACGCAACGGGGCTCACGTACTCCACGCAGCAAAAGGCGTTTTTCATCTGGCACTTCAGCTGCAACGACAACGTCCCGACCGACGCGATCATGCGCTTCGACTTCGACTACACGAAAAACTAAAGCGGTTCCCAAAGCGAAAAGGTTCGGCACATGGCGTTCAGGCGTCACGTTTCACGGGGCTCGGCGGTCTTACCCGCATGCGACTCTTCGTCATCGGGGCCACGGGAAGAACATGACGGCACATCGTGGACCTCGCCCTCGCGCGCCACCACACCGTCACGGCATTCGTTCGCTCGCCGGACAAGTTGAAACGGCGACACGAACGTTTGTCGGTGGTCCAAGGCGATCCGCTGTCTACCGATGGCCTCTCCGCGGCGTTGATTGGACACGACGCGGTGCTCTCGGCGCTCGGCACGCGTCCGCCCGCGGCGTTTCGACGGCACGATCTCGTGCACGACGCCGCGGCCAGCACCGTCGCCGCGATGACCCGGGCCGGCGTGCGGCGCATCGGGTTGGTCTCGGCTGCGGTGTTGTTCGACGAAGACGGCTTCAGGTTCGCGTTCTTCCGGTGGCTCTTGCAGCACATCGATACGGCGTATCGGTTCGCGAACGACGCGCTTCCGGAACGGGCCACGTCGATGTCGTTTCGCGCCGTTGCGGCGTTCTTGCTCGACGCGGTCGAGCAACGGAGCCACGTTCGGTGCATCGTAGGGCTCGCTCGATGACCGAAGCCGAAGACCTCGCCCTCTTCGAGTCCGTTCGTCACGACTTGGTCGCGCTCGCGTACCGCATGCTCGGCGACGCCGCCTGCGCCGAAGAAGCGCTCGAGCAAGTCTCGATGGCGTTCATGGTCGCGCTCGAGCGCCTCACCCCCCGCCGAGCGCGCGGCGCGCTTGCTCGACGCCTTCGTGCGCGCGGCGTCCGCGGGCGACGCGGCGGCCCTGGTTTCGCTCCTCGCCGCCGACGCCGTGCTCGTCACCGATGGCGGAGCGGAAGGCCGAACCTTCGGACGCTTTTGTAACCTGCGACAGCCGCTCGTCGGGGGGAAGCACGTCGCATCCTTCGTCGCCGCGACGTCCGCTCGAGGCGGGCTCGACGTCGAAAGACACGAGCTCAACGGCCGTCCCGCCATCGTCCTTTTACGCGGGGGGGCGCCGTTCGCGGCGCTGCTTCTGGCGGTCGGCGATGCCAAGACCCAGCGCATTTATTTCCACGCCGACCCGGCGAGATTGCGCTTTCTCGGCCGAGCCGCGGGGTGAGCCGACCTCCGCCGGTGTGGGTGGATGCGGTCCAAAAGCGTGCGTTGCAGCGCTCGGGGGGAGCGGTAAATTAGAGGATCCATGAATGACGAGGCGCACGCTGGCGCGAGTGACGATGCCGCTCAGATACTCGGAGGCCGCTATCGGGTGCAGCGCACCATCGGGCGCGGCGGAATGGCGAACGTTTACGAGGCGGATGACGCGGCCACGTCGAGCCGCGTCGCGCTGAAGAGGCTCGTGCTGCGGGGCGACCCGAAGCAGGACCGTCGCCTTCAGGAGTCCTTCGAACGCGAATTTTATCTGCTCTCGCAGCTGGCTCATCCGCGAATCGTCGAGGTCTACGACTACGTCGCCGACGACGACGGTCACTACTACACGATGGAGCTCCTGGACGGAGGGGACCTCCAGGGTTTCTTGCACGCGGACTGGCGCAAAGGATGCGCCTTGATCCGCGACGTATGTTCGGCGCTGTCGCTCGTCCATTCGCGAGGCTTGGTTCACCGCGACGTCAGCGTGCGCAACGTCCGCTGTACGTCGGACGGCTTTGCGAAGCTCATCGACTTCGGCGCGGTCGTTCCGCGCGGTCCGAATCGCTATCCGCTCGTCGCGACGCCGGCCTACGCCGCGCCGGAGGTGGTTCGGCGCGAGCCACTCGATCCCCGCGCCGACCTCTTCGCGCTGGGTGCCACCCTTTATTACACGCTCACCGGTCATCACGCGTATCCCGCGCCGAGTTTCGCGGCTCTGCTCGAGACCTGGAAAACGCCGCCGCGCCCTCCGTCGGCTTACGCGAACGACGTGCCGCCCGCGCTCGATGAACTGGTGCTCGAGCTCCTCACGCTCGATCGCGACGCGAGGCCGGCGAACGCCGCGGAAGTCATGGAACGCCTCGGCGTCATCGAAGGATGCGCCATCGACGAGCAGCTCGTCGTCGCGCAGGCGTACTTGTCGACGCCGCGGCTCGTCGGGCGCGAACGACCGTTGCGCCGCGTTCGAAAGGAGTCCCTCAAGGCCATCCGCGGGCGCGGGCGTGCCGTCTTGATCGAAGGCGCGCCGGGCGTTGGACGTTCGCGATTTCTCGACGCAGTCGCCCTCGACGCCAAGCTCCAAGGTGGCCTCGTCTTGACCGCCGACCCCGACGACGCGCGAGACGGTCCCTACGGAGTGATCCGCGCGCTCGCGCGACAAATGATCGACGAAGCCCCCGAGGTCTCGATCGACCTCGCGCGGTCGCGGATCGGTCTCCTCGGTCACGCGATTCCCGAGCTCTTGGCGCGGGTGCCCGAGGCGTCGCTCGACGCGATCACCGACAGCGGACTCCTTCGGGCGGCGTTGTTCCCGGCGCTTCGCGAGTGGTTCTTGGCGCGAGCGGGCACGCGTTCACTGGTCTTCGCGGTCGACGACTTTCATCGAATCGACGAACCGTCCGCCGCGGTGATCGCTCTCTTGTCGCAAGAGATCCGGACGGCGAACGTCGCCATCGTCGCGACGGCCGAGCTCGACGACGGCGTCGCCCCGAGCGGTCCGCGGAAGCTCCTCGCCGAAACGGCGGAACGCGTCGTGCTCGAACCGCTCGAGCTTCACGACACCGCTGCGCTGCTCGCGTCGGTGTTCGGCGAGGTCCCGAATCTCGAGCTCCTTGCGCACCGATTGCAGACGATCTCGCGGGGCAATCCGCGCGACGTG
>DATBBD010000845.1:0-8163 GCA_036271175.1 Polyangiaceae bacterium
CCGTGCGCCGTTCTCGCTGCTCGCTCAGTTCAGCGGCGCGCCATTGGCAGGCACATTCACGACGCACAAGTTGCGCACGCCGTGCCCGGAGGGCCCGCTTTCGAGCTCGCGCCAGTTCGAGCACACGACGAGCTCCTGAGCGGGAGGCTTCGCAGTCACGGCCCGCTTCGATCGGTGATTCTCGATCGTCAAGGGAGGGAGAACGACCACCGGATTGGGATCCGGCTCCGGGGTCGTGACCACCACGATGGACGAAGCAGCGGGCGGCACGAACGTCGTGACGACCTCGGGCGTCGGCGCGACGGGCTTCGGCTTCCCCGCGAGGTAGACGTCCGTGCCCACCGTCGCCGAACCGAGACCCATCAACACGAGAGACGCCAATGGCTTGATGCTGATCATCGCTCACCTCCTGGGAGATGCGGAGCGACCGCACTTCGAATGTGGGCACGACTCCGAACGTGCGCAACCGAATGCACGCGGTATTCGGTCGCGTGCGTCGAGCAATCCCGGGCGCCCGCGTCGTTCCGTTCACGTTGTTGCTTGTCGACGACAGAGGCGTGCTCGTCTTCGTACTGTGCGACTGCAAACACGACGTCGCGATGCGGTTCTGTCACCGCGGTAGTGACAACGCCGTTGTCGAGCGGGCGCGATCCGAGTCGTCGCGAGTTGTCGGGCGCATCCGGATTGATCGACCGAAGATTCAAAGGCCGCAGGCTCGTTGCAAATCGCGACGCTCGACGTCGCGAAAAGCGCCGAGTGCTACAACGAGTGTAGTTTCGACGAAATGGCGCCCCGTGAGACGATTCCGTGGTTCTGGTTCGGTTGGGTCTTCTCGTGGCTCGTCGCGGCGTTTTGGTCGGATCGGACCGCCGCGCGGCCGCGCTTCGGAGCCGAAGCGCCGTACCGAGTCGTCTTGCTGTTCGGGGCGTCGATGCTGTTCGCGCGGCAGCTCGGCGCGCATTTCGGAGAGCCGTTGTCGTTCGCATTCCCAACGGTTTTCGGCTGGGGGCTCGTCGCCGTGGCGTGTCTCGGGTTCGCGTTCGCTTGGTGGGCGAGGGTCCACCTCGGTCGACTGTGGTCCGGGCACGTGACGAAGAAGGCGGGGCATCGCGTGATTCAAACCGGGCCGTACGCGCTCGTGCGGCACCCGATTTACACGGGCGTTCTCGTGGCGGCGTTTGCCACGTCGCTTCTCGAACAGAACCTCGTCGCCGTCGGAGGCGCCGTCCTGATGACCCTCGGCTTTTTCCTGAAGGCGCGTGTCGAGGAAGCGTTCTTGCGAAGCGAGCTCGGCGCGTCGGCTTACGACGACTATCGAAGCCGGGTGCCGATGCTGATGTTCCGGTTCACTCCGCGTCCACGCAGCTCGACGCTGCCGTGACGGCCCGCCGACGCGATCCGTACCGCAAGGCTCCCCCCAACAAATCGCAAATAGACTCGCTCGCGTGACCGTCGCGATCGGCGTCACCAGGTCTGGTCGTACGTGATGCGGCCCGGGCCGAGGCCGACCTTGCTCGACGGAGCGTCGCCGGTCGGCGCCGTGAACCAGAGCGTGACGCCGCCGACGATGCCGAGGGCGCCGGCGACGAAACCCGCGGTGGCGAGGTCGCCGGCGTTGACGGCTTCCGTCGTGTCGTCGAGGCCTTCTTGGGTGCGGCACGCGGTGCCGTCGCAGAACTTCTTCGCCGCGTCGCGTTTCGATTGCGCGTGCAGGCCGGCGCCGACGCCGACCCCGACGAATGCGAAGCCGAGACCGCCGGAGACGAGCGCGATGATCCGCTGCACGCCCGCACTCGAGGACGTCGAATCGACGGCGGGTGATGCGGGCGCAGCGCCGGTCGTCGTCGGAGCCGGGGTGGGCGCGGTGGTCGGAGGGACGACCGGCGCGACGAGCGGCACCGCGACGGTCGCTGCCGGGGTAGCGGAGGTCAGCACGGGCACCGTCGCCTGCGTGGTGACGCCGGCTCCGGCAACCACGATGGTCATTTTCCACGGTGCGCGTCCCGGCGCGGAAGCGGCGAGCGTGTACGGCCCGGGATCGGCCGCCACCGCGACGCCCCATTGCGCAGGCCCGACGGGCGCTCCGTCGCGGGTCACCTGAAGCCCCGGCGTCGCGTCCGGATCGGTCACGCTCATGACGAGCTTCGGCAAGACGGGAACGAGCGCCGCAGCGTGGGCGCGCGCCGCTTGCTCGCGATCGGCGAGGTGCGCGCTTGCCGCGGCATTCGCTGCCTCCACGAACCGAACCCACGCCGTCGCGGTGCGGCCCTGCCGCTCGTAGCAATCGGCGATCGCGAGGAGCACGTCGACGTTCGGCGAGAGCCGCTCGCTCAGCTCGAGCTTGGGGCAACCATTCACGGTGTCGCCCGCGGCGACCAAACGCCGTCCGTCGTCGAACGCCGCTTGTGCCGCGCCGGAGTTCGGGTTCGGCGTCTGCGCGTACGCAGTGGCGTCGAACGCCGTGAGGACCAGGACGAGCGGCGCTCCGCATCGAACGCCGTGGCGCTGCCTCGTCTTCGTCACGTCGCCTCCGTCGTCACGTGCATCCGGGACCCGAGATTACACGAGGCGCGCGCTTCCGCGTTCGACCGCGAACACGCGGTCGGTGCGCAATAACGTTCTTCATTTCCGTTGTTTGCCCCCGAAGATACCCACGCCTTGACAGATAGATTATGTACATAATATTATCCACGTACGATGTGATTCTTGAATGACCTGGCGCGTTTCGAACGCGGCTGGGCACGAAAAGAGACGCCATGAACCGCGACGTTGCAGCGCCGAAGACCACTCGCCACCTCGAAGAATTGAAGGGCCTCGTGACCGGAGAAAAGTCGCCGCCGCCGATCGCGACGCTCATCGGGTTCGCGCCGGTGAAGGTGGAGCTCGGGAGCACCGTGTTCGAGATGGAGACGAATGGCCGTCACGCGAACCCGATGGGAACGCTGCACGGGGGAATCATTTGCGACCTCGCCGACGCCGCGATGGGGACGGCGATGGCGAGCACGCTCGAGGACGACGAGAGCTTCACGACGCTCGACCTCACGACGAAGTTCTTCAAACCGGTATGGAATGCGCGCCTTCGAGCGACGTCGCGCGTGACCCGTCGGACACGCACCCTGGGCCTCATCGAGTGCGACGTCGAAGATGAGTCGGGGAGCCTGGTGGCCAAGGTGTTTTCGACGTGCATGGTGCTCCGCGGTCAGGAAGCGCGGGGCCGATGACCGCGGCGGTGGCGAGCGGCAATGCCGGAGCTGATGCGGCTACCCCTGTGGTCGTACCCGCGGCACGGCGACGGCGCGCGCCCACGGTGATCGCGTCGTTGTCGCTCGCTGCGGCGCTCGCATCGTCCGTGACGTATCTCGTCACGCGCGGTCAAGAATCGACCGATGACGCGGAGGTCGAGGGACGCGTCATGAACGTCGCGGCTCGCGTATCGGGACAAGTCTTGCGCGTCCGCGTCGAAGACAACCAGATCGTCCAGGCCGGCGACGTGCTCGTCGAGCTGGATCCGGCTGATTTCGAGGCGAAAGCGGAGGCCGCGCGGGGCGATCTCGCCGCCGCGCGGGCATCGGCCGACGGCGCGCGGGCGGCGCTCCGCCTCGCCGAAAAGACGGCGCCGGCATCGCTCACCGAAGCGCGCGGTGGAATGACAGCCGCGTCGTTTTCGGTGGTCGCGGCACACGCCGCGATCGATCAAGCCAAGGCCGACGTCGTTGCCGCGGAGTCGCGAAAAGCGCTCGCGCTCCTCAACTTGAACCGGTCGCGCGCGCTCCTCGCCAGCGACGCGGTTCCCGTCGCGGAAGTGGATTCGCGCCAAACGGAATTCGACGCCACGAACGCCGCGGTGGAACAAGCTCGCGCCCGCCAGGCCGCCGCGGAAGCGTCGCTCGCGGGATCGTCCGGCGGCGTGGTGCTCGCCACCGGCCGTCTCGACGCGGCCCGGACGGCGCCGGAGCAAATCGATGCGGCGCGCGCGGCCGTCGCGCTCGCCGATGCGCGGATCGCGCAGGCAGAAGCCGCGTCGAAACTCGCCGAGCTCGCGGTGTCTTACACGACGGTGCGGGCGACCCGGCGCGGCGTCGTGTCGCGTCGATCGGTCGAAGAAGGACAGACCGTGAGCCCCGACCGGCAACTCATGGCCGTCGTTCCGCTCGACGACGTCTGGGTCGTCGCGAATTTCAAAGAGGATCAGCTCGGTGACATCAAGCCGGGCGAGCCGGCGATGGTCCGCCTCGACACCTACGGCCGTCGCGATTTCCACGGACACGTCGAGAGCATCGCCGGCGGCACCGGAGCGCGCTTCGCGTTGCTCCCGCCGGACAACGCGACCGGCAATTTCGTCAAGGTCGTGCAACGCGTCCCGGTGCTGATCCGTCTCGACGGCGCGCCGATCGAAACGCTCCGCCCCGGCATGAGTGCGGACGTGACCGTCCGCACGAGGTAGTCGTGAGCGACGACGACACGCCGCTTCGCGGCAACAAGCTGCTCATCACGGCCGGGACGATGTCCGCCGGATTGATGGCGTTCCTCGATATTTCGATCGTCAACGTCGCACTCAACGACATTCGCGCGAACTTCGGGACGCCGCTCGATCGCATCGCGTGGGTATCGACGGCGTACGCAATGGCGAACATCACGGTCATTCCGATGTCCGGGTGGCTGCTCCGGCGATTCGGCTTTCGCCGGTACTACACGTTTTCGATCGTCCTCTTCACGATCGCGAGCGCGCTCTGCGGCCTGTCGTGGAATCTGCTTTCGCTCGTGCTCTTTCGCATCCTGCAGGGGCTCGGCGGCGGCGCGATCATCCCGACGTCGCAAAACGTGCTGTTTTCGCGCTATCCGGAGCGCCAGCACGGCATGGCCGGCGCACTCTTCGGCATGGGTGCGATCACCGGGCCGCTCCTGGGCCCGACGATCGGCGGCTATCTCGTCGAGTGGTCGTCGTGGCACTGGATCTTCTTCGTCAACGTCCCGATCGGCGTGTTTTCGGCGTACATCGCGTGGACGCAAATCGAAGAGCCGGGCTTCGCGTCCGATCGCGCCCCCGTCGATCGCTTCGGGATCGCGCTCCTCGCGATTGGCATGGTGTCGCTCCAATACGTGCTCGAAGAGGGCAATCGCGACGGTTGGTTCGACAGCCGGATGATCACCCTACTTGCCGCGGTGGCAGCGATCGCGCTCATCGGATTTCTCGTGCATGAGCTCGAAGTGCCGCATCCGGTCGTGGAGCTCCGCGTGTTCGCCAACCGGGGCTACGCCGCAGCGACCGCCCTTAATTTTTTGGTCGGCACGGCCATTTTTGCGGGCTCTTTGCTGTTGTCACTCTACTGCGGGACGATCATGCACTACCGGGCGCTCGACATCGGTCGTGTGTTCTTGATGGGGACCTGGATCCAAATCCTCATTTTCCCGGTCGTCGGAAAACTGGTGACGAAGGTCGATCCGCGGCTGCTCTTGATCGTCGCGAACGCGGGCATTTTCACGAGCCTCTTCATGAACGCGCACCTCACTGCCGACGCGAGCATGGGCAGCATCGTGAAACCGCTGTTCATTCGGGCCGTCGGAACCGGCTTCGGATTCGTGCCACTCACGTTTCTCGCCGTTGCGTCGTTGCCCGTACGGCAACGCGCCGGCGGCACCGCGCTCTTCAATCTGACGCGCGAGCTCGGCGCGTCGATCGGCACCGCGTGGATGAGCACCCTGCTCGACCGCGAGAGCAAGCGGGCGTTCACGAGCATCACGAGCCACGTCGACATCGGCAGTTCCGTGCTCGCGGAGCAATCCTCGGCGCTCGTGCACGGTCCCGGCGCACGGCTCGCCGATCCGTCGAGCGCCGCGCTCGCCATCCTACGGCATCGGATCGAGGAGCAGGCGTTGCTCCGTGCGTTCAACGGCAATTTCTTGCTCCTCGCGACGGCGTTTCTCTGCGCGAGCGGCCTCATCGTCCTGATGCGGCGCCCCAAGCCGGCGGTCGCCATCGACACGAACGCGCACTGAGCCGCCGTGGCGCGTGGGCGCCGGTTCGGCGGCGCGGAACATCGACGAAGAGACAGCCCAGGCGCGGGGTGCTACGAAGCGCCCGATGTCGACCGAAGAAGCCGCCTCGCTGGGCGCCGCGGTGCTCGTCGGAGTGCAGTTTCCCGGCGTGACCGACGAAGATCACGCCGCCGATCTGGCCGAGCTCGGCCGCCTCGTGAAGACGCTCGGCTACCAGGTCGTCGCGACCATTTCGCAGCGGCGCGAGAGCCTTTCGGCGGCGTCGATCGTCGGCGAAGGTAAGCTGAAGGAGCTCGCCGATATCACCGGCGGGAAGGGCGTCATTCCTTCGGGAGCCCCTGAACGAAAATCGAAAGTGCGGGAACGCTGGGCACGCGAGGCGGGCGAGAACGGCGACGGCGACGAGGAGCGATCGTCGAGCGATGCCGACGGCAATGACGAGTCGTCGGACAAGCCCAAGCTGGTCGTCGTGGATCACGAGATCACGCCGACCCAGGCGCGCAATCTCGAGCGGGCGACGGGCGCGTCCGTCCTCGACCGCTCCGGCGTCATCGTCGACATCTTTCATCGGCACGCGAAGACCCGCGAGGCGAAGCTGCAGGTCGAAATCGCGCGACTCAACTACGTCGCGCCGCGGATGCGCGAGTCGGCGGACAGCGAACGACGCGCCGGTCGTGGCGCGGGCGAGTCGGCGCTCGAGCTCGATCGCCGGAAAGTCAGGGATCGGATCGCCGAGCTCCGTAAAGAGCTGGAAGCAATCCAGGTGCGCGACGAAGGACGCCGGCAAGGTCGGCAAGGGCAGCTCCGCGTCGCGCTCGTCGGTTACACGAATGCCGGGAAATCGTCGTTGATGCGAGCCCTCACGGGAAGCGACGTGCTCGTCCAGGACAAGCTGTTCGCGACGCTCGACACCACGGTGCGCGCGCTCAAGCCCGAGACGAAACCGCGGCTCCTCGTGTCGGACACGGTCGGCTTCATCAAGAAGCTGCCACACGATCTCGTCGCGTCGTTCCGATCGACCCTGGACGAGGCCCGCGATGCGTCGCTCCTGTTGTTCATCGTGGACGCTTCGGATCCGACGCACGAGGCGCAGCTCGAAGTCACGCGAGCGGTGCTCGGCGAAATCGGCGCCGACGCGGTGCCGTCGAGACTCGTCCTCAACAAGTGCGACAAACTCGACCTCGCCGCGCGCGAGGTACTCGAGCTCGAGCACCCCGGCGCGCTCTTCGTCTCCGCGAAGAGCCCCGACGACGTGGAGCGCGTTCGCCAGACCATCGTCGATTTTTTCGAGCAATCGATGCGCGACGAAGAATTCCTGATCCCGTACGACAAGCAGCGCATGGTCGGCGAAGCCCACGACGAGGCGCGAGTGCTCTCGGAGACGTACGAGGACGGCGGCGCTCGCCTCCGCGTGCGCGCGCTTCCGGCGACCTTGGTTCGGCTCAGGCGTGCGCTGACGGAGTGAGCGCGCGCCCCGGCGAAAAGAGGGACGCCGCAAATTCGCCGACGAGCTCGACGAGGAGCCGGGGCGCGTGGTGGTTCGCGATATGCCCTTGCCCTTCCATGATCGAAATGCGGTGGAGACGCGGGAGTTTCCGGGACAGCGCGTTGAGCCGCTCGCGCAGATTGGCGGGGCTCGCCGTTCCGCCGATGAGGAGCGTCGGAATCTTGATGCTCGCGTAGCGTTCGATGCCCACGCCGAGCGCTTCGATACCCTCCGCGTCGGTGATTTGCCCGGGCGCCATCGCGGCCATGCCGTGCCACGCGCGCGGCAAGCAACGAAGGAGGACCAACTGGGGCAAGGGGAACCTCACGAGCTCGCGCAGATGGATCCACATCGCCGCGCTCTTGTTTCCGCGGTCGAGCGCCCGTCGCGCCCGCACCAAGGGCTCGCCGCCGATCGGCTTCGAGACGGCGACCGGCGGTTCGTAAAGTGCGAGGCCGACGATGGAGTTCGGGGTCGCCAGCGCCGTCTCGAGCGCGACGACGGCGCCTGACGAATGCCCCACGAGGACGACCGGCTCTCCGATGCGTTCGAAGAGCGCTTCCAGATCTTCGACCTCGCGCGCGATCGAATGGGGCGACTGCGGCGCGCCGCTCTTGCCGTACAATCGGCGCTCGATCGACAGAACGCGGTACCGCGGCGCGAGCTCCTTGGTGACGGCG
>DATBBD010000846.1:0-2727 GCA_036271175.1 Polyangiaceae bacterium
ACCTCGAGCTCCTCGCGACACGCGCGCGCATCATCGTCGCCGACAACGTCTTGTGGCGCGGCCTCGTCGCGCTGAAGGACGACTCGCCAAACATGCCCGAGAACGAATACGCGCGCGTCCTCGCGCTTCGCGCGTTCAATCAAGCGATCACTGCGCCTCCGTGGAACGGCGTCATTCTCCCGCTCGGCGATGGCGTCGCGTTAGCGGTGCGCCGTTAGCCGTGCGCCGCGTCTTGAGCGGGTGAGGGCGTCGCCGGCTTCACGTTCTCCTCTTCGGGAGGAGATTCCGCGGAGCGCTTGTACCCGCACTCTTTGTTCGCGCACGCGATCATCGGCTTGAGCTTGCTACCGCCCATCACGAGGAACTTCGCGGCGCATACCGGGCACGGCTCGTTGATCGGCTTCTGCCACAGCTTGAAGTCGCATTTGATCGACTCGTTGTTCCAATTCGAACAACCGTAGAACGTCTTGCCGCCGCGCTTCGCGCCGTTCTTCGGCTTCGGCCGAATCTCCACGACGTCGCCGCCGCACTTCGGGCAGTTCACGCCGAGCGGCACGGGCTTGGCGTTCTTGCATTCGGGATAGCCCGTGCACGAGAGGAACTCGCCGTAGCGCCCGCTGCGAATCGCCATCGGCTTTCCGCATTTGTCGCACATGATGTCGGTCAGTCGAACCGACGCGCCCTTGCCGTCCGGTCCGAGGTCGCGCGTCGTCTTGCACTTCGGATATTTCGAGCAGCCGAGGAACCATCCGTTCTTCGACCACCGCTTCATCATCTCGCCTTCGCCGCACGTGTCGCACGTCTCGCCTGTCGGCTCCGGCTCGGGATTCCAGCGCTTGCCCTTCTTCGCCGGCGCGAGCTGCATCTGGAAGCGCTTGTAGAAACGCGAGAGCAGATCGACGCGATCTTCTTTGCCCGCCTCGACCTCGTCGAGCTCCTCTTCCATCTGCGACGTGAACGCGGGCTCCATGAAGTCGAGCTTGCTCTGCAAGAGCCCATCGACGACGTACTTGCCGAGCGTCGTCGGCTTGAAGCGCGCGTCCATCTTCTCGACGTAATCGCGCGCCTGCACCTTGCTGATGATTTCCGCGTACGTGCTCGGGCGCCCGATGCCGCGCTCTTCGAGCTCTCGCACGAGCGAGCCTTCGTTGTACCGCGGCGGCGGCTGCGTGAACTTCTGCTCGGTGACCACCCCCGGCGGCGTCACGAGGACGAGCTCTTGCCCTTCGGTGAGCTCGGGCATCGCCGCGTCCTCTTCGTCCTCGGCCGTCTTGTCGTCCGCTCCGGCTTCTTCTCCGTAGACCGCGAGCCACCCCGCGAACTTCAGCGTCCGCCCGCCCGCGCGCAGCGAATATTCCGCCGCCGTGATGTCGACGCCCGTCTGATCGTAAAGCGCGTCCACCATCTGCGACGCGACGAACCGATCCCAAATCAATTTGTAGAGCTTGTACTGCTCGTCCTTCAGGTGCTTGCGAACGACGTCCGGCGGATAGTCGACCGACGTCGGACGAATCGCTTCGTGCGCCTCTTGCGCGGCCTTCTTCGACTTGTACTCGTTGGCTTGCGCGGGCACGTGCGTCTTGCCGTACGTCTTTTCGATGTAGTCGCGCACCGCCGTGATCGCTTCGGGCGAGATGCGCACCGAGTCCGTACGCATGTACGTGATGAGACCGACGCTCCCGAGATCCTTGCCGAGATCGACGCCCTCGTAGAGCCCTTGCGCGACCTGCATCGTGCGCTTGGCTCCGAACCCGAGCCGGTTCACTGCGTCCTGCTGCAACCTGCTCGTCGTGTACGGCGCCTGCGCCTTGCGCTTGCGTTCGCTTTTCGTGATCTTCGAGACGACGAATTTCGCCTTCTCGAGATCCGTGCGAACTTTCCCCGCCTCGTCGCCGCTCTTGACCTCGAGCTTGTTGACGCGCGCGAAGAACGACTTCGATTTTTCGTCTTTCGGCGCGAGCTGCGCGCCGCAGTTCCAGTACTCGACCGGAACGAACGCTTCGATCTCGCGCTCGCGATCGACGATGAGCCGCAGCGCCACGCTCTGCACGCGCCCTGCCGACAGGCCGTACGCGAGCTTCGACCACACGAGCGCCGACACGTCGTACCCGACGAGCCGATCGAGCACGCGCCGCGCCCGCTGCGCGTCGTACAAATTCTTGTTCAGCTTCCGCGGCGCGTTCACGCCCTTCTGGACGCCGGACTTCGTGATCTCGTGGAACTC
This sequence comes from Polyangiaceae bacterium, assembly GCA_036271175.1. Taxonomy (GTDB): domain Bacteria; phylum Myxococcota_A; class Polyangia; order Polyangiales; family Polyangiaceae; genus DASZVB01. The sequence goes on from DATBBD010000846.1 coordinate 2,225, forward strand.
GACGCGCTTGCACCGCTTCTCGCCGAGCTCTTCCGCGAGGTGCCAAGCGATCGCCTCGCCTTCGCGATCCGGGTCGGGCGCGAGCAGAATTTCGTCCGCCTCCGCCGCCGCACCCTTGAGCTCTTCGACGATCTTCTCCTTACCGGCGATGATCTCGAACGTCTCTTTGAACCCGTGGTCGATGTCGATCGCCCCACGTGCCTTCTTGGGCAAATCTTTGATGTGCCCTTTCGAGGCCATCACCTCGTAGCTCGACCCGAGGTATTTTTTGATCGTCTTCGCCTTTGCCGGCGACTCGACGACCACCAAAGTCTTACCCATAACTTTTCACTTACGCTGAAACAACCCTGCGGAGCCCTCTACTACTACGTCCCCCAAGGCGAGCGTCAAGAGCGCTGTCGTGACGGCTGGGGTCGAAAGCCCGGTCTCGACAGCGATCTCATCGGGATGTTTCGCTCGTGATCCCAACACGTTGAGCACCTGTTGGGCATCGCCGTCGAATT
>DATBBD010000847.1:0-5253 GCA_036271175.1 Polyangiaceae bacterium
CTTCTTCGCCGTCGAAAGTCTCGAGCCCTCCATGGACCCCAGCGAAATCCTTCCCCTGTGCCTGAACGTCATGGAGCTCCACGATGGTCACACGGCAATCCTCTACGGATCGCTGGCACGCGGCGATGCCACGCCCGAGAGTGACGTCGATCTGCTCTGCGTGCGCGATGGCGGCCCCCAGGTCCGTGACGCGCGTCTCGTGAATGGCACTTATCTCGACGCGTTCGTGTATCCGGAATCCACGTTCGCCACGCTGGAGCCATCCTTGCTTCGCATCTCGGGCGGCGTCGTCGTCCGGGAGCGCGATGGGTTCGGCTCGGCATTGTTGGCGCGCGTCCGCGAGTTGCACGAACGCGGTCCCGTGGCGATGCCGGACGATGAACGGCAAGCGCTGGTGGTCTGGTCGCAGAAAATGCTCGACCGATTCCGGAAGCCCCGCGACGTCGAAATCGACTATCGGCGGATGTATTTGCTGGTTCGCGCGCTCGAAGACTATTTTTTGCTGCGAAATGTTTGGTACCGCGGCGAGAAGGAGGCCTTCGCGTGGCTCCGGCAACACGACGCCACCGCGTACGCCTCGTTCGAAAGCGCTGGGCGGTCCGGCGCGAGTGAGACCACCCTCGTCGAGTTGGTGCGGCTGGTGTACGGAACCGCGTGACGAGCGACCCCCCGCTCGCGCAAGCGCGAAAAACGCGGGGACGAGACGTTTTGCTACGGCGCTTCGGTGATTTGTTGCTGAGCACGCCGAGACGAACGCGCTAGCGTCCATGCGGCCAATGGTCGGATCCATCCCGCTGCGGCCGGGGACGCGCGGCCCGCTCTTGGCGGCCGCGGCGGGGTTGGTAGTCGTTCTGGTTCTCTTGGCGTGGGCAGCGCGCTCGTACGTCGCTGCCGTTGATTCGGTCGATCACACGCTGAACGTCCAGAAGACGGCCAATGAGTGGCTCACTGGGCTGTTCGACTCGCGAGAGGCCGCACGCGCCTACGCAGCAGGGAGCGAACCGAGGTTTTTGGCGGCGTACGAGGCGGGCGGCATGCGCGCGCGCATGAACGCGGACGCCGTGAGGGCGCTCGTCGCGGACGATCCGGTGCAGGTGCGAAACGTCGAAGCCACCGACCGAGTGTCGCATCGCGCCTTCGAGCTATCGGAAGAGCTCGTGGCGCTCACGAATGCGGGTCACCGTGCCGAGGCGCTCGAGCGCCTCACGTCGGATGAGAGCCGGGGGATCGCGATCGAGTTTCGCGCCGACATCCGCCGGATTCACCTCGAAGAAGAACGTGTCTTGTTCGAACGCCGGGAAGAGGCGAGGCATCGGTCGATCGAAGCGGCGGCGAGCGGCGCGCTGCTCGTCGCGGCGTCGATCGCGCTATTGATCTACGCCTGGAGAACGGAGCGCACGCGGGATCGCTTGCTGGACCAGCTCGCGGCAGAAACGCGCGCTCGGTTGGCGATGTTGACGGATCTCGCGGTGGCCTTGTCGGAGGCTCGCACGCGATCGGACGTGGCGCAGGTGATCGTCGAGCACGGCGCGCGAGCAGCGCGCGCCGACACTTGCACGCTGTACCTCCTCGACGAGAGTGGGATGGCTCTCGAGCTCCTCGGCGACCGAGGGGTCGCTCCTGCACTGCTCGACAAGATCCGCCGCATCAGCCGGACGTCCGGAAACCCCGAGACGTTCGAAATGTTCGAGGCGCAAAAGACCGTCTGGGCGGAAAACGAAGCCGACTACGCGGCGCTCTACCCACGACTCGCCACGCTCAAGGTGGAGGGCCCGAGAGCCAAGGCGTTCTGGAGCATCCCGCTCGTCGTCGAGGGTAACTCGCTCGGCCTATTGGGAATGGGGTTCTACCAGCCGCGCAAGTTCTCGAGCGACGAGCGCGCCTTCGTGGAAACGCTTGCTCGGCAGAGTGCACAAGCGCTGCTTCGCGCGGCTCGTCTCGAGAGCGAGGACGAAGCGCGGCGCTGGTTCACGACGACCCTCAAAAGCATCGGCGACGCGGTGATCGCGACCGATCCGGAGGGACGCGTGACGTTCATGAATCAAGTCGCCGAACGGCTCACCGGATGGACCGAGTCGGAGGCCGACGGACGACACTTGGACGAGGTTTTTCGGATCTTCTCCGAGGTGACCGGGGCGCCGGTCGAAAGCCCGGTCGAGAAAGTGCTGCGAGAAGGAACCGTCGTCGGGCTCGCGAATCACACGGTGCTTCGTTCGCGAAACGGCACGGACGTTCCCATCGACGACAGCGGAGCGCCGATCCGAACGGAAACCGGGAACCTTGCCGGCGTCGTGTTGGTGTTTCGTGACGTGAGTCTCGAGAAAGTACACGCCAGCCGGCGCGAGTTTTTGGCGAAGGCCGGCGAAGCCCTCGTCTCGTCGCTCGACTACGAAGCGACACTCTCCACGGTTGCGCGCCTGGCAGTTCCCATCCTCGCTGATTGGTGCTCGCTCGAGGTCGTCGAATCCGACGCGGATACGCCGCGGCTGGCGGTGGTAGCTCACGTCGATCCGAGCAAAGTGGCGTTCGCGCGGGATCTCAGGGATCGCTACCCGCCCGACTCGAAGGCTCCGCAGGGCGTCCCCGAGGTCATTCGCACCGGGCGCCCGGAGCTGTACACGGAGATCCCAGCGGCGTTGCTCGAAGGCGCCGCGCAAGATGCCGAGCACCTGCGGTTGATTCGCGAGCTGATGCTCCGGTCGGCCATGATCGTTCCGCTGCGTACCGCGACGCGCACGTTCGGCGCGATGACCTTCGTCTACGCGGAGTCGGGGCGCCGCTACACGGAAGACGACTTGGCGTTCGCGCTCGACTTTGCACGTCGCGCGGCGATGGCGATCGAGAACGCGGCGTCGGTGAAGGAATTGTCGGACGCGCGCACGCGAGAGGGGCTCTTGCGTCACGAGGCCGAGGTCGCGGGCCGAGCAAAGGACGAGTTTCTCGCGGTGGTCTCCCACGAGCTCCGAACGCCGCTCACCGCAATCTTGGGTTGGGCCGTGACCTTGCGAAACCGAAAGTCCGCGGACGAGCTCGAACGAGGGTTGGCCGTCATCGAACGCAACGCGCGCTCCCAGGCGAAGCTCATCGAGGACGTGCTCGACGTGTCGCGGATCATCAGCGGCAAGCTGTCCTTGAATCTCGCGCCGACGAACGTCGCCGACGCCGTCGCGGCGTCGATAGAAACCGTCACACCCGCCGCGAAAGCCAAAGACATCACCGTCACGTCGACCGTGACGACCGAGGCGCTGACGATCACTGCCGACCCAGACCGCTTGCAGCAGATCGTCTGGAACCTGCTCTCGAACGCGGTGAAGTTCACGCCGAAAGGCGGGCAAGTGTGGCTGACGTCCGAGCGCCAAGGCTCGGACGTCGTCATCGTCGTGCGCGATTCCGGAGAAGGCATTTCGGCGGAGGCGTTGCCGCTCGTTTTCGAGCCGTTTCATCAAGCCGACGCTTCGACGACGCGGCGTCATGGGGGTCTCGGTCTCGGCCTTGCCATCGTGAAACAGCTGGTCACGGCTCAGGGGGGAACCGTGACCGCCGAGAGCGGCGGCGTGGGGAAAGGCGCGACGTTCACCGTCCGGATCCCGGCGCGATCGGCCGTTCCGCCGCTTGCCTGGACCGCGCGACCGACGGCCGCGCTCGAGACGGCGGCCGCGTCGACGAGCGGCGTGACGCGCCTCGACGGCCTCAAGTTGCTCGTCGTCGACGACGAGGAAGACACGCTCGAGCTGATGAGTCGCGTGCTCCGCGATCGCGGTGCGGAAGTGCACGTCGCTGCCTCCGCGGGTGAGGCGATCGAGACATTTTCTTCGGCGAGACCGGACGTCATCGTGAGCGACGTCGGCATGCCGGGCATGGACGGCTATGCCCTCATTCGCAAAATTCGATCCCTATCGCTCGAGAGCGGTGGACGCACCCCCGCGGTCGCGCTGACGGCGTACGCGCGCAACGAAGACGTGCAGCGCGCGTTCGCCGCCGGTTACCAGATGCACCTCGCCAAGCCGGTGGACCCGTCGCATCTGGTAACCGTGGTTTTGAACCTCGGCGGACGAAGCGTCGACGAGGGGTGACGACCGGTCACCGGCGGGGAAGCGTTACTGCGTGCAGGTGCAGCCGTACTTCGTCGCGTCTGCTTGGGTAAAGCCGACGCAGTTCGCTTTCATCGAGTTGAAGAGCTGCTGCGCCATCAACGTCACGCCGGGGGCGGTGGGGTGGACGCCGAGGATGGTCTCGAAATCCGCCGGATTCGCGTCTCCGAAGGCGGCCTTGAACGGCGCGACGAGGTCGACGAAAAAGCAACTGAGCTTGCCGTTCGTCGCGGCGTTCGCTCCGTCGCAGAGAACCTTTATCTTCGGCTCCGCATAGTCGAGGATCTCGTTGTAGCCCCCATTCTTGTCCGGAGTGTGCGGGTAGAAAAAGTAGACGATGTCTTCGATGCCCTTGCTGGCGGCCGTCTGGAAAAACGTCGTCGCCGTGGAGAGCGTCTTGTTGACGATCCCGATGCATTCGCTCTTGGTGGACGAACCCGCCGCGCCGCAATCGACGTTGCAGCCGGGGAACTGCGTGGTGTCACAGAGCAGGATGTCGTTGCCCCCGCCGTCCATGATCAAGAACTTGATGTTCGGGTGTGCCGCAATGGCCGTATTGAATTGTGTCGGGACGTAAGGCGTTCCACCGCCGCTCGCGAACGACACGCCGGCGACGGCGTAATTCGGCGTACTGGTGAGCGAGGGATCGAGCATCGCGAGATCCGGTTGCAACGCGGGTGTGGTGAATCCCGTGACGTACGAGTCGCCGAGGATCGCCGCTTGTTGCGTCAGATCGGTGAGGCAAGGTCCGCCGGTCGGAGCGCTCGTCGTTCCGCCACTGCCCGGCGTGCCGCCGCTACCCGGCGTGCCGCCGCTACCCGGTGTGCCACCGCCACCGGTCTCGCCGGAGCTGCCTCCGTTTGCGGGTTCGCCTCCGGTGTTCGAGGGTTCGCCACCGGATTCCGTCCCGCCTCCGCCGCTCGTATCTCCCCCGGCGCTCGGGGATCCACCGCTCTGCGCGGGGAAGCCACCCGAGCTGCCCGGGAAACCACCGCTTTCGGAGGGGAAACCACCCGAGCTGCTCGGAGATCCGCCGCTCTCCGAGACCGCGCCACCCGTGCCGGTGGGCTCGTCGCCCGTGCCGCTGCCGTTGTTTCCCGAGCTACACGCGCCGAGAACGAACAGCGCACTCAAACCGCTTAAGACAAATCCCGTTATTTCG
>DATBBD010000848.1:0-3930 GCA_036271175.1 Polyangiaceae bacterium
CTTTGCCCGACGGACTCCTAGGCGGACGGTCCGACGGGGCTCGGCCCCTCGATAGGGCTCGCGAGAGGCGGAAAATTCCGCGCGGGTAGCCGAACAGCGCGCGCTGGCCTAGAACGACGCGCGTCGCGGCACTGCCGGGGAATGTCCTCGGGTCGCCGGCCGTATCACCGCTGAGCCCTCTTCGATGAAACTGACCTTCGCTCCCGTCGCCTTGCTCCTCGCCCTCGCAACGCCGGCGTTCGCCGGCTCGGACGTCGCGGCCGACCCCGCGACGCCCGCGCAGCTCTCTGCAGACGACGTCGCCGATCGCGTGCAGGCGTTTTACGACAAGACGCTGACCTTCCAGGCCGACTTCGTCCAGCACTACACGATCAAGGCATACAACCGCACGAAGGACAGCCAGGGCAAAGTCGCCTTCCAGAAGCCCGGGAAGATGAGCTGGCGCTACACGACGAACGGCAATCGCGTCGTTGCCGACGGCAAGATCCTCAAGGTGTACGAAGAAGAGAACAAGCAGATGTACGAACAGCCGATGGACCAGAGCCAGTACCCTGCTGCGCTCGCGTTCCTCATCGGCGGCGGCAACATCAAAAAATCGTTCAACCTGCACCTGCTCGACGCGCAGCGCCTGGGGTTCTCGGGCGGTTACGTCTTGATGGGCGAGCCACGCGAACCGACGCCCGCGTATCAAAAAATCCTGCTCTACGTCGACGCGAAGACGAGCCAGGTTCGGCGCGTGATGCTGATGGACGCGCAGGGGAATCGGAACGGATTCGATTTCACCAATCCGGTCGTCAACAAGAAACCTTTGTCCGACGAATTCGCGTTTTCGCCGCCCAAAGGAACGAAGGTCATTCATCCCTGAACACGTTCACCGACCTGAACGGACGTGTGAGGCGAGTAGCTCCGCCCTTCGCTGATTGCTCAAGTCGCGAAGCGTGCGACCCTGTGACGGGTGATGCGTGTCCGGCGACGGCGCTGGGTGGCCCTTTTGGCGGGCGCGATCGGCGTCGCGCTGGCGATCGCGGTCGTGTACCTCGCGCTCGAAGCACCGCTCGCCGATCCCGCTGAGAGCCCGAGCCCGGGCGATCGTCGACCGGCTCGACCCGACGCGCGGTGGACGCCCGTCGAGGCGCCGCTCGTGCGCGTCTCGAAGACGCACGTCGTCGTTCATGGACGCGCGACGGAGATCTCCGGAGACGGCGGCGCCGAGGTCGGGCTCGAGCGCCCGGTGAGTCTCCTTCTCGACACGGGTCTCTCCGTCGTGCTCGCGACCGCCGATGGCGAGAAGAACCTCGGCATTCACGCCGGCGGGGGCGAGCCGCTCGCGAGTAGTAGCTTTTCCGGATCGCGAACGGAGCTCACGCCCGCCGACGAATCGGCGCCGGTCGTCGTGTCCGCGGCACGGCTCGCCGACCCGGCGCGCGTCGCGACCCGAATCGAGTACGTCGCGCCCGACGCGCTCGAGGGCGCCGACGTGGTGCTTCCGCCGTGGATGCTCGGTCCGCGCGGCGGCGCCGTGCGTCTCGATCTCGACTCGCTCCGATTTCGGGCATGCGACGCACTCGCCGATTGTTTGGTGCCAGGGGCCGTCCGCATTTCGGAGTCGGCTCCGTGCGCCGACTATCCGGATCTCGTCGTCGTGACCGCGATGGTGAACGGAAACGCCGCGCGCCTCTTGCTCGACACCGGCGGTTCCACCTGGTTCGACCGCGGCTTTTTCTGGGCATACCTCGCCACACGCTCGCGCGCGCTCCGCCCCGGCGACCTCTACGGATCCGGCCACGACACCGTTCACGCGAAGGTGGCGGAAGGTCCGTGGTCGTTCGTTTTCGGTGACGAACGCGGCGCGCGCACGAGCGCGAGCCAGATCTGGGTCGTGGACCCGACGGGCGGCGCCGTGTCGTCGTGCGGGCTCGACGGCGCCGTCGGTCTCGACGTGTTCGAAGGGTGCACGCTCGTCATCGCCGACGGATCGCCGCCGGCGGTACATGCGTCGTGTCCTTCAAAACCGCGCTGAACGTCCGACCTCGATTTGTACCGAGGGCGGACAAAGCGTGGTATCCCCGCATCCCCGCGGATGATCGACGTCGAACATCTCGTCAAAGATTACGGCACGGTCGTCGCCGTCAAAGACGTCTCGTTCCACGTCGGTCGCGGCGAAATCGTCGGGTTTCTCGGCCCGAACGGCGCCGGCAAGAGCACCACGCTGCGGATCTTGGCTGGGTTTCTCGGCCCGACGTCGGGCGAGGTTCGCATCGACGGGCACGACGCGCTCGACGAGAGCGTGAAGACGCGGCGCTCCATCGGGTACATGCCGGAAGCGGCGCCGCTCTATCCCGAGATGCGCGTGCGCGAATATTTACGGTTCCGCGCGGAGCTCAAGGGCGTCGCGCGACAGAAGCGCACCGAAGCGCTCGGCTACGCGATGGAAGCGTCGCGCGTGTCGGACATGGCCGACACCTTGATCGCACACTTGTCGAAGGGCTATCGACAACGGGTCGGCCTCGCCGACGCGCTCGTCGCGAAACCGCCGCTCCTCATCTTGGATGAGCCGACCGCGGGGCTCGATCCGAATCAGATCCGCGAAGTGAGAAAGCTCATCCGCGAGCTCGGCGACAACCACACCATTCTTCTCTCGACGCACATTCTTCCGGAGGTCGAGACCACGTGCCAGCGCGCCGTCGTCATCGATCGCGGCCTGGTCGTCGCGGAAGGCAGCATCGACGAGCTTCGCGCACGTCGCGGCACGCAAGGCGCCAAGCTTCTCGTCGTCGACCCCGACGGCCGCGCGGCGACGGCGCTCGAAGTCGTGGACGGGGTCGCCAAGGTTCGCCTCGTCGAATCGAAGGACGGCCTCGCACGCCTCCTGATCGCCTACGACGAGAAAGCCCCTCGCGACGGCTCGATGCTCGAACGCGTCGTGGCGCGCCTCGTCGGCGACGGGTTCGGCGTGCGCGAAGCGGTGCCCGAACGCGCGACGCTCGAGGACGTGTTCCGCGAGCTCACCGTCTCGGAAGCGGACGTCGAAGAGAGCGGAGCGACATCGTGAACGGGCTCATCGCCGTCTATCGCCGGGAAATGCTGAGCCTCTGGGTCACCCCGCTCGCCTGGGTGCTGCTCTTCATTTTTCTCCTGTTGCAGGGCGCGAGCTTCTATCAAATCCTTCTTCACTTCGCGAGCTTCAGCAACGTCTCGATCGACGAAGGCCCTGTGCAGGCGTACTTCGGTCAGTCGCTCTTCCTGGTGCTGTCGCTGCTTCTGGTGTGTCCAGCGCTCACGATGCGCCTCTTCGCCGAAGAACGACGGAGCGGCACCATCGAGAGCCTGCTCACCGCGCCGGTGTCGGCGACGAGCGTCGTCCTCGCGAAGTACATCGCGACGGTTTCGACGTACGCGCTCATGTGGGCGCCGACGGTGCTCTACATCGTGATCCTCCGCAGGACGGGCGCCGTGGACTGGCACGTCGTGCTCTCGAGTTACTTGGGCGTTTTCGGCGTCGGAGCCGGTTATCTGGCGGTCGGGACGTTGATGAGCGCCATGACCCGGAGCCAGCTCATCGCGATGATGCTCACCGTGCTGGTGATCTTCGGGCTCCTCATCCTCGGGATCGGCGAGCGCATCTTCGACCCTGGGCCGTTGCACGACCTTTCCGCGCAAGTGTCGGTGCTCTCGCAGATGGACGAGATGTCGAAGGGCATCATCGATCTGCGGCGCTTGGTGTTCGACGGCTCCCTGGTGGCGCTGCCCTTGTTCGTGACCATCCGAGTGGTCGATTCTTGGAGATGGGGCTAGTGAAGCGACAAGCGCTGCGCTGGCTCTCGGTGGCAGGAGTGTTCGCGGGAGCGGTGATCGCCGTATCGGCGAACGTCCTCGCGAGCCGATTTTACGCGCGCTGGGACGTGACGACCGGGGGCCTCTACACGCTCT
>DATBBD010000849.1:0-2291 GCA_036271175.1 Polyangiaceae bacterium
AGTCGCAGACCTTGACGACTTCCCGCGACCTTCCCTCGTCGTCGAGGCGCGTCGTTACCATGACGTTTTCGGGTTTCAGATCGCGATGCACGATCCCGACGGCGTGCGCAGCGGCAACGGCGCTCAAGGTCTGCGACAACAGGTCAACGATGCGCTCGGCCGAGAAGAGAAAGTCCCGGGACATGATCTGCCCGAGGTCCAGCCCTTCGACCCGGTCCATCACGATATAGAGGAGGCCGTCCGGCTCGGTGCCGAAGTCGAGCACCCGAATCACGTTCGGATGATCGAGCCGCGAGGCTGCACGAGCTTCCCGATAGAACCGCTCCGCGAAGATCGGATCTTTCGCGAGCTCCTCGTGCATCACCTTCACCGCGACGCACGCGTCGAGACTCTTGTGACGCGCTTGATACACGGAGCCCATGTTCCCGGTTCCGATGAGCGAATCGAGAACGTACTTCCCCGCAACGGAGCGGCCGATGCGGCCATCTGGTGCTGCCATGTGCGTCCCCGAACGACTCTGCAACGTGAAGCAAAGCCATTCTGCGCGCCCGTCGTCCGCGATGCACGCGTCGTCCGCCGATGGAGATTCGACGCGTGCGGTGTCACCAGTATGTAACCGGACCGCGGTGAGCGTCGTACGGATCTCGCCGCGCGAGCCGTGCACGAGGTTCGGCCGCCGCGCGAACGGACTCGATAAACATCGTGAATCGTTGCGACCCTCGGAGACCGCGGGTCGATCGGGTAGGAAGCGGCCATGCGGCTCGCGCCTTGTTTCGTTTCCGCGACCTGCGCCGGCGTCCTCGTTTCGTGCGCTCACCGGGCGCCGGCACCCGTACTGCCGGATCTCGCCTCACCGGCTCCGATCGGCGCGACCGCGCCGAAAGCGACCGCGCGCCTGGTCGTGCTCGTCGTCCTCGATCAGCTGGCGAGCTGGGTGCTCGATAAGTACCTGCCGGTTCTCGACGAAAACGGCGCGCTTCGTCGCGGCGTCGCGCAAGGTGCCTTTCACCGCGTTTCGTATCCTTATTCGAGCACGTACACGGCACCGGGACACGCCGCGCTCGTGACCGGCGCGCCGCCCGCCGAGAACGGCATCATGGCCAACGAGCTCTACGACCGCGCCGCGGGCAAACCCATCCCTTGCGCCAGCGATCGCTCTGCGCCGGTGCTGCTCGATCCGGAGGCGACCGCGAGCCCGGCGGTCTTGAAAGCGCAGACGGTCGGCGACGCGTTGTGGGAAGCGACGCACGGCAAAGCGCACGTCGTCAGCATCTCGGTGAAGGATCGCTCCGCGGTGCTCTCCGGCGGCAAGCACGCCGAGCTCGCGCTCTTCTACGATCCGGCGATCGGAGCGTATACGACGTCCGAGTACTACGCGAAGGCGCTGCCCGGCTTTCTCATCGCGTGGTCCGCGGCTCATCCGATCGGCGAGTGGCTCGCCGCGTGGACGCCGCTCGACCCAGGACTGCTCGCGCGCGTCGCGGGCAAGGACGACGCGCCCGGCGAAGGCGACTGGGAAGGCCTCGGCACGACGTTCCCGCACGATCCGCGAACGACGGCCCACCCCAACTCGACGTTTCGCGCGACGCCCCAATCGAGCGAAGAGCTGTTCGCCCTGGCCAGCGAAGTGGTCGATCGCACCGCGCTCGGCCAAGACGACGTGCCCGATTTCCTCGTCGTTTCGGTATCCGGGACCGACTACGTCGGTCACGTGTTCGGCCCCGATTCCTGGGAATATCTCGACAATCTTCGCCGGGTCGATCGGGCCCTCGCCGCGTTCGTCGATCGCCTATCGGCGAAGGTTCCGACCGCCTTCCTGGTCACGGCCGATCACGGCGTCGCGCCGCTGCCCGAGCGAACCCTGGCCGAAGGACGCCCCGCGGGTCGCCTCTTCGAGAGCGACATGAAACACGCCCTCGCCGATGCCGCCGCTCGCGAGCTCGGTCACGCCGAGTGGGTCGTCGCCGTGAAAGCGCCGTTCGTCTATCTCGCGCCCCAAGCGACCACGCCGGAGCGTCGCGCCGCGTCGTTCGCCGTCATCCGTCGCGCGCTCGAGTCCATACCCGGCATCTTCGCGACGTACGACGTGAAAGACCTCGCCGCCCATCGGCCGAGTGACGACCCGATCCGCACGGCCGCGTCACTCAGCGTCGACGCGGCGCTCGATGCGGATCTGCTGTTCATTCCGCGACCGGGTTATCTCGTCGACAGCGGCATCGTCCCCGGCAAAGGCACGAACCACGGCACGCCGTGGCCCTACGATCGCGAAGTGCCGGTCATCTTCTGGGGGG
>DATBBD010000850.1:0-14540 GCA_036271175.1 Polyangiaceae bacterium
TTCGGGCTCCTCCAGCGCGATCGCTACTTCGAACACTACCTCGACGGCGTGAACTACGACCTCCGTCCGAGCCTCTGGGTCGAACCGCTCAGCGACTTCGGCCAGGGCAGCGTCACGCTGGTCGAAATTCCGACCGACGACGAGATCCACGACAACGTCGTGGCGTTCTGGGTGCCGAAAACGCCCGCGACGGCGGGTACGTCGTATCGCTTCAACTATCGACTTCACTGGCTCGCCGACGAGCCCTACCCCGCTACGAATCTGGCTAGCGTGGTTGCCACACGGTTCGGCCGCGGCGGCGAACCCGGCAAACCGCGCCCGAAGGACGTCACGCGGTTCGTCGTGGAGTTCGCCGGAAAACCGCTCGAAGGGATCCGGAGCGACGAAAAGCTCGTCGCGGTCGTGACCGCGTCGCGCGGCGACGTGTCGATGGTCACGTGCGAGCCGATCCCTCACGGCACGCGCTGGCGTGCCCAGTTCGATCTCACGTTGCACGACGCCGCGCCGACCGAGCTCCGCGCGTACCTCCGCATGGGCGCGCAAACCTTGACGGAAACCTGGCTCTATCAATTCGAACCGCGCACCACGCCGAGCTGACGGAAATCGGCGTCGATCGAAGCGCGGCCACGGGCAACCGGCTCGAAACGCGCGCCGGCCCGAGAGACGGGCTTCTCGCGCCGAGCGCGTCGTTCCTGGCCGAAACTCCGCCGCAATCCGTGCGCGGGCCTCCGAGCAACGTGAGCGTGCCTGAAGAGGGCCATGCTGCTACGCGAGACGGAGTTCTAATGGGGCGCGTGGAGCGTCGGTTCGCGCCGAAGGAGTCGTCATGAGCACTTCAGATTCGTTGCCGTCGGGGGCGAGCTTCTTGTGGGATCCGCCGTCCGAAAAAGCGGTGATGGCGCCGGAACGGTTCACCGAAGAACAGCGGGAGATCGCGAGCGCGGCGCGGAAATTTTCGGACAACGAGATCGTGCCCCGCATCGCGCAGATCGAGTCGAAAAAATCCGGCCTCGTTCCGGAGTTGTTGCGGAAGGCCGGCGAGCTCGGGCTCCTCATGGTCGACATTCCGAGCGACTACGGCGGGCTCGGCCTCGACAAGACGACGAGCATGCTCATCGCCGAGGCGTTCGCGGTGGTCGGCTCGTTCGCGGTGTCGCTCGGCGCGCACACCGGAATCGGCACGATGCCGATCCTCTACTTCGGCACGCCGGAACAAAAGGCGAAATATCTCCCCGACCTCGCGACCGGACAGAAATTCGCGGCTTACGCCCTCACCGAAGCCTCGTCGGGCTCGGACGCGCTCGCGGCAAAGACGCGCGCCGATCTCTCGAGAGACGGCACGCACTACGTGCTCAACGGCACGAAGCAGTTCATCACCAATGCCGCCTTCGCCGACGTGTTCACGGTGTTCGCCCAGATCGGCGGGGATAAATTTTCGGCATTCATCGTCGACCGCACGTCACCGGGGCTCACCATCGGCCCCGAGGAACACAAGCTCGGCATCCGCGGCTCGTCGACCTGTGCGCTCACGTTCGAGGACGTCCAGGTGCCGAAAGAGAATTTACTCGGCGAGATCGGCAAGGGTCACAAGATAGCGTTCAATATCTTGAACGTCGGACGCATCAAGCTCGGGGTCGGGACGATCGGCGCCGCCAAGTACGCCCTCGACGTGGCCGCGCGCTATGCGAAGGAACGGCAGCAATTCGGAAAGCCGATCGGCGCCTTCGGCCTCGTCGCGGAAAAGCTCGCGGAGATGGCCGTCGGCATTTTCGTCGGAGAGAGCATGGGGTATCGAACGACGGGGCTCATCGACGAGCGCTTCGAGGCGTCGTCGGACGAAGACGGTCACGTCGCGGCGATCGAGGAGTTCGCCGTGGAAGCGTCGATCATCAAGGTGTTCGGCTCCGAGGTGCTCGACTATTGCGCCGACGAGTGCGTGCAGATCCACGGCGGCTACGGGTTCGTCGAAGAGTTCGAACCCGAGCGGCTACTCCGCGACTCGCGCATCAACCGGATCTTCGAGGGCACCAACGAAATCAACCGGTTGATCGTGCCGGCCACGATATTGAAGCGGGCGATGAAAGGGCAAGTGCCGCTCATCGCGCACGCCGCCGAGATCCGTGAATCGCTCGCCGCCGGGAAAGTACCGGAGCCCGGGACCGGCGAATTCGGAATTGCGACGCAGGTCGTCGAGTTCTGCAAATGGATCGCGACGTACGTGCTCGCGGTAGCGGCCGAGACGTATCACGTGAACATCGCCGACGAGCAGGAGATCCTCGGCGAGCTGTCGAACATCATCACCCAAGTGTACGCGCTCGACTCGGTCGTCCTGCGCGTGAAGCAGATCGTCGCCGGGACGAACGAGCAGAACAAAGCCGTCGCGCGCGATCTTCTCACCGCGTTCGCTCCCCCCGCGTACAGTTTCTGCGTCCACACCGCGCGTCACGTGCTCATGGACGTCTGCGACGCGGAGAGCCTCCCGAAGCACCTCGCGGCGATCGGCCAGATGCGCATCGATTGGCCGACCAAAGTAATCGCCGCGAAACGACGGATCGCCCGCGCGACGCTCGAAGCCGGCGGGTATCCGATTCAGCGGCTCGCCTGAGCGTCGAGCCATTCCGTCGTGGCGCGCTGAATCGCGTCGGTGTCGGCTTCGACGTCGATGGGAACCGGGCGACCCGACGCTTGTTCGAGCGCGCGGCGGGCGAAGTAACGGACGAGCGGATACGGATTGACGAGCTGGAGCGCGATCGCGGCTTCGGCGGATTTTCCGCCGCGTTCGCCGAGTACGGTCGCCGCGGTGGCTTGCTCGTGCGGCTTGCCGTACGCGAGCGTCGCGAGTAGCGGATTGGCGTCGAGCTTGCCGTACAGGGCGCGGAGCTTGTCGCGGTCGTAGTGGTGGCCCCACCAGCGCTCCATGGTCGAGACGAGGTTTTCTACCGAGCGATCGGCGTGACAGAGCGCGCACTCGAGGGGTCGGTCGCCTTCGACCTTTACGGGCTCGTTCGGCGAGCCGATCCGGTGATACCGCGTGAGTCGATACGCGAGGCCCATGTTCTTCTTCGGCATGTGGCACGACAGGCACGCGCTCCCCTCCCCGTCGACGGAATGGTGAGTGTGCTCGTGGAGCGCTTCCGGCGACGAAAATTGGCGATGGCAATTGAGACAAGTGCCGTTGCCGGACACGGTGCCGAGCGCGTCGAGGCGCGCCCGATCGCTGCCGGCGTGCGGATCGTGACACGTCGGACACGCCATCTGCGTCGCGCACGCGCCGAGAATGAAGTCGCGCGCTTCGCCGGAATTGATCTGGCTTCCGCCGGGCGAGCCCGCGCGCAGGCCGCCTTCCCAGGTGTACGGATACTCGCTGAAGAGCACGGTGTGGCACTTCACGCACGTCCGATTGATCCACTCCGCGCGAGTCGGCGGCTCCTTTGCGCCGGGCGGGCTCTCGACGCGGAGCACGTCGCTCCGGAGCTCGAACGACGGATGCTTCGACGGATCCTGGACGTGTTCCTTGCTTCCGTTGTGACACGCTTCGCAGCCGATCCCGAGCTCGACCAGGTTTCGTTCGCCGAAGTGCTCTCGCGTTTCGTCGATGGCGCTCGCTAGAACGGCGTCGAGGTCGCCCGTCGGCCGCGGAACGCCGAGCACCGCGGTTTCGTCTGCCACCGCGCGCGCCAGGCCGTCGCGATCGGTCGGCACGAAACGCCAAGTTCGTACCGCCGGTAGAAATCGCTCGCTCACGGAGCCCTGATACTTCTCCCCATCCGGCAAAAAGTCGTCATAGAGCGACGCGAGACGCGGGACGGTGTTGTGACAGAAAATGCAGGTCTGTCGCCACACCGCGCCGCCGGCGGTGTGAGGGCGCTCGCGCAGCATCACCGAGTAGCCTTTGTATCGCCACGCGGACGCGAACAAGAGCCACGACACGGGCATGACGTGCTCGCCGCGCGCATCGTCGAGCACCCGAGCATCGGGGTCCATGCTCGCGACTTTTTCTCCGACGTAGTCTTCGCGGTAGTGGCCGCCGATGACCTTCGTCACACGATACAGCTCGGCGCCGTCCCTTTTCGAATCGACCGCGATGTACCGGCGGCCGTCGCGCTCGGTCATGGTGATCGCGTCGCCTTTGAAGTGAAATACTTGCCCATCGAACGGCGCGTGCACCTCGTCGCCCATTGCGTGGCGCGTCATCCGGTGCATCGGCGATTTCATGAATTCAGAATAGAGGGGTGCGTGACACGCCTCGCACGCCGCGGACCCGGCGTAGTCCGCGCGAAGCACGTTGCTCTTCACGAGCTCGGGCGCGGGGGCCGGCGTGGGCGACAGCGCCGCGGCGCACCCGGCAACGACCAGCGCGACGAGCAGCGCGGACAGGAGCGCACGTGACGGCGCGGCGGTCGCCATGGCTCACTCACTGACCGAGCGCCCGCGCGCCGTCAAATCGCCGATGAACGCGCGGCGCGATTGGCCCCGGCGCACGCGCGTGCCGGCATCGACGACTCCTTGATAGAGTCGCCGAGTGTCCGTTCGGCAACTCGACCTGTTCGGCGGAACAGCGCCGGCCGACGATCCGGATTTCATCGAGGATCGCGCGCTCGTCGCCCGCATGCCGGAGCACGTGCGGTTCGGCACGTCGTCGTGGACGTTCCCCGGGTGGAGCGGCATCGTGTATCCGCGCGGCACGACGGCTCGCGAGCTGGGCGAACGCGGTCTCGAGCTCTACACGCGCTGCCCGCTCTTTCGCACGGTCGGCGTCGACCGCTCTTACTACCGCCCCATCGAACGCGACGATCTTCGCCGTTACGCCGAACAATTGCCGGACGGGTTTCCGTGCGTGATGAAGGTGTGGAGCGAGATCACGAGCCGCGTCCATCCATCGACGCGGAGCCCCAACCCGCATTTTCTGGACGCGAGCCTCTTCGAAGACGCAGTACTCGGCCCGGTCACCGAGGCCTTCGGCGCGCACGCCGGGCCGTTCGTGTTCGAGCTCGCACCGCTGCGCGATCTGGAGCTCCCCGCGCCCGGCGAATTGCCGGCGATGCTCGGCAAATTCTTCGAGCGGCTGCCGCGCGGGTTTCGCTATGCCGTCGAACTCCGCAGCCGCGAGCTCTTCACCCCGGCGTACCTCGCCGTCCTCGCGCGATTCGGCGTTGCCCACGTGCTGAATTTTTGGGAACGAATGCCGAACATCGGCGCGCAGCTGGACGCGCCGGGGGTGCTCACCGCGCCCTTCGTCGTGTGCCGCCTCTTGATTCCTCCGGGGGAGCGCTACGAGGAGAAGAAGGCCGAGTACGCGCCGTTCGATCGCATCATCGACCCGCAACCGGGGCTGTACGACGACTTCGTGCGTCTCGTCGAAGCGACGCGGCGCCGCAGCGCCGAACTGTTCGTGATCGTGAACAACAAGGTCGAAGGCTCGAGTCCGCTCACGATCCGCGGCCTCGCGCGTCACATCACGACGCCCCCGTGATGAATCGATGCTTTTTCCAGGTTAACAAGCGATGGTTGATGGCGCGTCGCGAGCGTCGCGTTAGGCTCGCGCTGCGCTGCAATCCGAGCCGTTGCTCGACCGTTTCCTGAGTCCGGAGAGAAGTCACATGTCGCAAAGCGTTTCCGTCGTTGGCCCCCGCGGTCCCGCCGCCTCGCCGTTACCGGACGCGTCGCCGGCGGCGACAGGTCCCGCTTCGCCCGCCGGGGAAACGGTGTCGTACAACCCGGCCACTCTCGAAGAAGTGGCGCGCGTGCCGAACACCGATCTGTCGACGCTGCCGGAAATTTTCGCGAAGGCGCGCGCCGCGCAAGAAAAATGGGCACGCCTCTCGTACGCGGAGCGAAAGCGCCACGTCCTCCCAATGCGCGACTACGTCGTCGAGCACGCGGAAGAGCTCGCCGCGATCGTGAGCCGCGACAACGGCAAGCTACGCATGGACGCTCTCACCACCGAGGTGATCCCCGCCGCGCTCGCCGCCGATTGGTATGCCAAAAACGCCGCACGATCGCTCGCGCCGAAGAAGGTCGGCATGGGCTCGCTCCTGTTCTTCAACAAGCGAAACGAGCTCCGGCGCGTGCCGCTCGGCGTGGTCGGCATCATCAGCCCCTGGAATTACCCGCTGTCGATTCCGTTCGGCGAGGTCGTCATGGGGCTCATGGCCGGCAACGCGATCTTGCTCAAGGTCGCCGCGGCGACCATCGCCGTCGGGGAAGCGATCGAGCGCATCGTCGCGGCCGGTGACCTGCCGGACGGCTTGTTTCATCACGTGGTGGGCTCCGGCGGCCGCGTCTCGCAAGCGTTCTTCGACAACGGCGTGAACAAGCTGTTTTTCACGGGGTCGGTGCCGACCGGCAAGCAGCTCATGGCCGCCGCGGCCAAGACGTTGACGCCGCTCTCCCTCGAACTCGGCGGCAAAGACCCGATGATCGTCTTGCCCGACGCGGATCTCGAGCGCGCCGCGAACGGCGCGGCGTGGGCGGGGTATCAAAATGCCGGCCAGAGCTGCGGCGGAGTCGAACGCGTGTACGTCCACGAGTCGGTGTACGAGCCGTTCGTCGACTTGCTCGCCAAAAAGACGCGCGCGATGCGGCACGGCCCCGACCACGAAAGCGACGTCGACATGGGCGCGATGACCACGGAGGAGCAGCTCAAGACCGTTGAACGGCAAGTGAACCTCGCCGTGCAAGCCGGCGCGAAGATCGTCGCGCAATCGCGGCTCACCGATTCGACCGCGCGCGGCTACTTCTACCCCGCAACGTTGATGACCGGCGTCGATCACTCGATGGAGCTGATGCGCGAAGAGACGTTCGGCCCCGTGGTGCCGGTGATGAAATTCGCGACCGTGGAGGACGCGATTCGCCTCGCGAACGATTCGACCATGGCGCTGACGTCGTCGATCTGGACCAGAGACGTCGCGCTCGGCAAACGCCTCGCGTCGCGGCTCGAATCCGGCGTGACGACCATCAACGACCATCTCTACACGCACGGGCAGAGCGAGACGCCGTGGGGCGGTTGGAAGGATTCCGGCGTCGGGCGTACGCACTCCGCGCTCGGCCTCGAAGAGATGACTCAGGCGAAGCTCGTGAACTGGGACATCGTGCCGTCGAAGCGCAATATCTGGTGGTACCCCTTCGATCAGCGGACGTACGACGGCATGCTCGCGGCGCTTCGGATGAACTACCCGACGTCGCTATTCGGCTGGCTCCGCGACGTCACGACCGTCTCGAAGCTGCTCCTCGGCAAGATGTTCTCGGCCTGGCGCACCGAGTGAGCGACGCGGAGCGCCGCGCTCGCGTCAGGAGTCGGTCGCTTGGGTCGAAGCCATGGGCGGCGGCGGCTCCGACTCGCCCTTTCGATACGCGGCGGGCGTGAACCCGGTCCAGCGCTTGAACGCCCGATGAAACGACTCGACGTGGGCAAAGCCGGAAAGGAACGCCACCTCGGTGAGCGAGAGCTTCCCGGTGCGCACCGACTCGACCGCGAGCGCGCGGCGTGCGTCGTCGAGCAGCGCGTCGAAGCTCGTGCGTTCGCGTTCGAGGCGACGGCTCAGGGTGCGGCGGCTGATACGAAGCCCGCGCGCGACGCGTTCGGCGGACGTATCGCCGGAGCGAATCCCCTCCGCGACGAGCCGGCGCACGAGCACCGAGAACGAGCGCGACGCCGAGAGCTCGCCGAGGAGCGCCTCCACTCGAGAGATGAGGATGGCGTGCAGCGCCGCGTCCGCGCCGGGCATCGGAGCCTCGACTAGCGAGCGGTGGAACGCGAACCCGTTGCACGGCGACGAGAACTTCAGCTCGGCACCGTTGAAGATCCGTTGGTACTCGCTCGTGTCTTGGGGCGCCGCATAAGGAAACCAGACCTCGAGATCCTGCGCGGGCACGTGCTCGGCGATGTGGAGCTTGTAGAGAGCGCTCATCGCGAAGTCCGCCGCCGCGCGCGGCCAGCCCACTCCATCTTCCAAGCGCAGCAGCACCTGCCTGCGCCACGGCTCGCACGAGAGCGTGAACGAGTCGGTAAGGAGCTTACTGTACGTCGAGGCGACGACGAGCGACTCACCGAACGTGCGCGACGAGCGCACGGCATAGTCGAAGACCCCGCCCGAGCCGAGACTCATCGTGCAGCCGAGTCGAAGGCCGAGCTGTTCGTCGCGAAGACGCTCGACGCCGCGAACCAACATCGACTGCGTCGCCTCCAACGAGACGCGCGCGTCTGCATCGGCCTCCCAGAATTCAGGAGGGACGAGATCTCGATAAGCGGCTTGTGCCGTTGCGAGTTTGAGGAACGGCTGAACGATCCGCGCTGAACAAGAAATATCCATGGCGCACCCGGTCTATTGTTGAACAATACTCGCGGTTACGTTTTGCTCAAAGCACCTCGCTTTTGGCCGTAAAAGTGAAGTGTGAGCCGAACAACTGATGCCGAAGGGTAGCTTTTGACGCCAAACAACCTAGCCCACTCGGCCGGCGAGCCTTGGCTCGAATTGCGCGGTGTCAGACTCGGCAACTCCTCGTGATTTACGCCTTCGGCGAGTTCGAGCTCGATCTCCGTCAGTTCCGACTGCGGCGCAGCGCGGGCGGCAGCGCGATGGAACTCGACCGGAAGGCGTTCGACACGCTCGTGTTCCTCGTCGAAAACCGATACCGCGCGGTCACGCGCGCCGAGCTGCTCGAGCACGTGTGGTCGGGCACGACGGTCGTCGACAGCGTCGTTCCGTCAGCGGTCGTCCGAGTTCGACGCGCGCTCGGTCAGCCCAGCGACGCACAGGAGCCGATCGAAACGTTGCGCGGCCGCGGTTATCGCTTCGTCTCCGAAGTCTCGGTCATCGACGACGCTGAGCCCGCGCCTAACGTGTCTAGCGGCGCGCCCTCGAACGGAGCAGAGGACTCGGGACGTGATCCGGATCCGTTCGTCGGTCGTTCGGAAGCGCTCGGTCGGTTGACCCTCGCGCATCAGTCCGCTCGCGCTGGGCGAGGTAGGTTCGTCCTGTGCGTCGGCGAACCCGGGATCGGCAAGACGCGATTGGTGCGGCACTTTCTGCGAACCGTGGAGCAGAGCGACACGACGTGGACCGCACGTTGTCAGGAGGGTGAAGAAACGCCGCCGCTCTGGCCCTGGACGCAGCTCCTGCGCTCCGCGTATCGCAGCCTTGCTCCCGGGGAACGCGACGCGCTTCCCGGCGGGGTGCTCGAGGATCTTTCCGCGCTCGTCCCCGAACTCGCTTTGCCCGGCAGAGCGACCTCGACCGAAAGCGTCCTCGGCTCGAAGACCGCGCGCATGTGCATCTACGACGGTACCGCGTGGTTCTTCCGTGCGCTCGCCGAGAAGCGCCCTCGGATCCTCGTCCTCGAAGACTTGCAGTGGGCGGACCCCGCGTCGCTCGAGCTCACCGAGTTCTTCGCGCGCTCGATCGAGGAGCTCCGCGTTCTACTGATCGGAACGACGCGTCTCGACCCGGCGCCGAACGCGACGCGACTTTCTCGCGAGCTCGAACGCGCTTCTGCGGAGCCGGCGGCGGAGCGAGTCGAGCTCGGCACCTTGTCGGAGGCGGACGTCGGCGAGTACGTCAGATCGGCGCTCCGAACGGCACCCGAAGACGACGTCCAGCGAGCGCTCTTTCGACGCTCGGCAGGAAACCCCCGGGAGCTTCGCGAAGCGGTCCGCGCGCTCGCGTTGACGGACGCCGCCGATCGCGCCGCTCCGCCGACGACTGCGGCGTCGTTCCCCGGCGGCCTCGGCGACTTTCGGCGACGACTCGAAGGGTTCTCGCCTTCAATCCGGCGCGTGCTCACGGTCGCGAGCGCCTTCGATCGACCCTTTTCGATGGCCACCTTGGACGAGGTCTCCGCCGTTCGCGGCGCGGAGCTCCGCCAGGCGCTCGACGACGCGGAACGGGCCGGGATCCTCCGTCGCTTGCGCAACGTGACGCGCTGGGAATTCTCGCACGACGTGTTCCGCGACGCGATCTACGCGGAGACCGGCGCCGCCGAGCGATCGCGCGTCCATTTCGACCTAGCCCTCGCCCTCGAGCGACATCGCGCAGCGCTCGGCGTGACTGCGGCCGAGCTCGCGATTCACTTTCAGCGTTCGCTCCCGCACGAACACGTCGACCGGGCGGTTTCCTACGCTCGAGAAGCGGCGCGTACGGCGGACGAAACCCGGAGCCACGACAGCGCGGCGCGCTTCTACGAGATGGCCCTCGATGCACTTTCGTTCGACACCGGCGCCGACCCACGGCAAGCCGCGGAGCTGTGGCTCGCGTTCGGCCGCGCGCTCGTCGCGAGCGGTCGTCCCGTGGAGGCGCAGCCTCCGCTCGCCCACGCGCGCGAGCTCGGACGCTCGCTCCGCGACCCCGTGCTCCTCGCGCACGTCGCGCTGGCTCCACGCCGCATTACGCGGATCTGGCACCCCAACGAACCCGGCGCTCTCGACGCGCTTCGCGAGGCGCTCATCGATCTTCCGACCGGCGAGCGCGACCTTCGCGCGCGCGTCCTCGCGAGCATCTCGATGAGCCTAACGACGTCGATGGAGGATCGAAAGCGAAAGCTCCGTGAAGCGATGGAGCTTTCCCTCGGCTCGGCCGAACGCGACACCATCGTAGCCGTTCAGGTCGCTCGCCTCGGCGTTCTCGAAGGTCCGGAACACGCCGAGGCGCTCAACGCGACGGCCGACGAGATCATGAGGTTCGCCGCGACGGAGAACCTTCCGGAACTCGGGCTCGCGGCGCGCACGCAGCGCACCCGCGCGCTCCTCACGCTCGGAAAGCCGCACGCAGCCCTCGCCGAATGCGCAGAGATCGAGCGCATCGGTCACGAGACGCACAACCCGATCACGAGCTGGAGCGTCACTATCGTCAGAGCCGGCATCGCGCTCGCGCAAGGTCGTTTCGACGAGGCCGAGCGGAGTTTTCTCGACGGGCTCTCGTCCGGGCAGCGGTTTTACGGCGAGCCCGCAGTGATGGTCTTTCTCGGACAAATGTCGGAGCTCGCCGCCGCGCGCGGACAGATGCGCAAACGCGCGCCGGCCGAGCTCGATCGCATGCGCCGGCGTTTCGGCTGGGCCGGGTTCGCGCTCGAGGTGCATCTCGCGACGGTCGCGCACGAGTCGGGCCAAGCGGACTCCGCACGCACCGCGTTCGAGCGACTCGCGCGCCTCCGCTTCGAAGACGCGCCGCGCGGCCTCGGGTACCTGACGACGCTGTGGCGGCTCGCGCACCTGGCCGTGAACCTCGAAGATCAGCCGCGCGCGGAGCAGCTGCTCATGCTTCTCTTGCCCTACGCGCATTTGAACGCCGCGAGCGAATACGCGCTGTCCTACGGCGCCGCCGCACACCCCGCTGGCGTCCTGGAGGGTTTTCTCGGTCGCACGAACGACGCCCGGCGCCACTACGAGCAAGCCGTCGAGCTCAACGACGCCATGGGATTCGCGCCGGCGGCCACACGCAGCCGCGCCGCGCTCGGACACCTGCTCGCTCGCAACACCGAGCGCTGGGAACGGGTGCGCGGCGCCGAGCTCATTCGTGCCGCCGAAGACCGACGTCGCGAACTCGGGATTCAAGAGCCCGCGCGAAGCCCGGTCACGTCGGCGCAAGCGCCGGAACTCCCGCTGTCGGATGCCGAACGGTGGAGGCGTAACTGATTTTTGGGGCGCCCTCGGCGTCGTGCGCGTCCCAGACTGCTGCAGATCCCGACCGCCGCCGCGCGCCACAGATCGGCCGTCGTGAAGCAGCAAGCGTCATCCACGTCGTGAGCGTCGTGAACGACGTCGTGACGTCGCTGCGGCAATGAGCGCGAAGCCCACGACGGGCGCGTGATCATCGACGCCACGGCTCGGAATCGTGCACTGGCAACCCGCGTGAGCGTCGACTTCGTTCGGCGACGGCGCGTCGCCCTCCGATGTCGTCCCAACGCTGGACGCTCCGCCGCTCGCCGTTTCGAATTCGCCACCGGTTCCACTTCCCACGACGCCTCCGACACCGGCAGAGCCCGCGGCGCCCCCGCTTGCCATCGCGCCGCCGGACCCTGGCGGCAAAACCCCACCGCCGGCTGCGCCGCCGCCTACGGGACCGCCCGCGTCGAACGCGCCGGACCCAGCGGCGCCACCTCCACCGCTTGCCGTCGATCCACCGTCGACGCCCCCGTCCCCGGCGAAGCACACCGCTTGCACCACCGCGAGCGCGCGCAATGACGGAAACGTGAGCCCGTTCTTCGGATCGGTGCGCGGCACGCCCGTGCGAACCATGGCGTCGCGGATTTCGGCAGGGGACAAGGTCGGGTCACACTGGAGCATCAGCGCGGCGACCCCCACGGCGGCCGGCGTAGCCTGCGAGGTTCCGAAATACGTCTCGGTCTGACCATACAAGGTGTCGGACGTGATGGGTGCGCCGGGCGCGACGATCGCGAGATCCGCGTCGCTGTTGGTGAAGCACGTGATCTGATCGAACGCGGTCGTCGCGTCGCCACAGTTCGCGAAGCTCGTGCCCCAGCGCGACGCGTAGGTCGTGGCGCCGGGCGGCTCGTAACCGACGTTCGAGTCGTAGGTGGCTCCGACCGCGATTGCGCCGGTGTTGCACGCCGGCGCCGACATCGACGTCGGCGACCCACGGTTCCCCGACGCGGCGAAGACCGTGACGCCGGCGGCCACCAGGTTTCCGACGGCTTGCGCCAACGCTGGTTCGCCGAGGTCGCACGACGCGTGATCCGTGTAGAGTTGGTTCGAGCAAATGCTCAGGTTCACGACGTTGACCTTCAGCGTCGCGAGATTGTCGTAAACCCAGTCGAGCCCGGAGACCCAATCCGACTCGAGGCCGGAGTCGTTTTCGTCGTCGACCTTCACTGCGACGATGCCGGTATCGGGGGCGAAGCCCGGAGCGGAGACGACGCCATCGGACGTGATGATCCCCGCGACGTTGCTGCCGTGACCGTGATCGTCCTCGGCGCTCGTGCCCTCGTTCGTATGAAGCGGTGGGCAATCGCCCTCGGTGAAGCAATGCTGCGCGACGATCGAGCTCTCGAGATCCGGGTGCGTCGTGTCGACGCCGGTGTCGAGCACGGCGGCGATGACGCCCTTCCCGGTGATGCCGTACAGCGTCTTCACCTTGTCGGCGCCGATCGCCGGCACGGCCTGAGCGAGCTGCCCCATTCCCGCGCCGTCGCGCTGCACGTACGACACACGCGGATCGTGACGGAGGCGCTCGAGAGCCGCCGCGGTGATCCTGCCGGCAACGGCAGGCACGTGGCGAAAGCGTCGGCTCAACGAGAACCCGTCGGCGTTGTCGGCGAGAAAGGCGTTCACCGATGTTCCGATCGCGCGCGCTCGTGCCTCGCGGCGACCCCGCTCGGGAAACGTGTCTCGGAGATTGACGATCACCGCCACGGTGCGTGACGAACCGTCGAGCTCGCGGGCCAAGTCTTCTTGAATCGACGCGGTCGCTCCGACCGACGCCGTCGCCTTCGACGGCGGATTCGACGAGGACGCTTCGCAGCCCGACAACGACGCGACGAGCACGCCGGTCAGCAACGTTCCGGCGACGACGAGCCGACTCGGCGCACGTGTCGCGCCACGTGACGCCGATTGAAGGATGAACGCGCTCGGGTGCGACACGACGGCTCGATGGTCCGAGGTAGAGACCCCGCGAGCATCGCACGGAGCGCGACTTCTCGCGCTCCCCATCGCGCTCATGTTCATTCGAACGAAGCCCGTCGCTGTTCTTCCTGTCCGTCTTCGTGAACGTGTTTCGGGTCGCGCATCGACGACGATGCCCGTCCGGGTGGGAGACGCGTCACCACGGCGTCCACTGCTAGTGCCCTGCGTCTAGTTTCCTCGGGCCTCGCTTCACAGGTCCGCTGAGAAATTCCAAGACGTCGATGAAGCTCGCGCTTTGTTTTCGTGAAGGGCGGAGCCGGACTTCGCGTCGATGATAGCTACGCGGCAGGAGCTGACCAATCCATGCATCGTCCTTCTCTGCGCCGCGCTCTCGACTTCCGCTCGTTACCGCTCGACCCAGTTGAGCGGGGCGAGAACAATCACAACGGTGACCAGGGCTCGGCCAAAAGAAAGCGGGTTTTTGAGCCTGACCCGTTGGGGGCGAAAACCTGCGGACGTTCGACTCGAATGGGAACCGCCGTAGCTTTTGGACTACTCGGAGGCGTCGCGCTCGCCTGCTCGAGCAGCCCGACCGGCAGCAACGGCGGGAATCATTCATCCGGAAGTGGAGGCTCGAGCGGCACTGCGTCGAATCCTTTCTCGAGCGGCGGATTAGGAGCGAACGGCGGGTCGCCTGGGATCTCAGGCGGCGGCGGAGGGATTTCCGTGGGCGGCGTTCCGGGCTCGTCGGGGGGGTCGATCGGCAGCGGAGCTGCGCAGGGAACGGGCGCCACGCCGGGAAGTGGCGGCAGCAATCCGTCCAGCGGCGGCGCGGGCCCGGGAGCCGGCACGGACGGCGGTGGCTCGGACAGCGGCACGACGCCGTCGAAGCCGAAGCTGGATCCGGGAACCGGCGATTGGCCCGTCGTGGCGCCGGGAGACGTCGCGAGCGTCTGCAAACTCG
>DATBBD010000851.1:0-2086 GCA_036271175.1 Polyangiaceae bacterium
CGATCGTCCCGCTCGAGAGATCGACGAGGCGAAGCTCGCTCCCGTTCTCTTCGCGGGCGAGCGCGTATTTGCCGTCGCCGGTCACCGACACGTCGAGGGCGCTCTGATCGGTCGGCGCGGCGCCCAGCGCGATGGTTTGGGCGATGCTCGCGCCGTTCTTCTCGATGTCGGCAAAGTCGAGCACCGACACGCCGGCTTGAGTGACGACGAAGCCCTTCGTGCCGTCGTCCGAGAAGAACACCGCAGAGGGCCGAAATCCGACCGTCATCGGCGTCGAGGTGTCGCCCGCCGCATCGAGCGAAACGACCGTCAAATCCTGAAACGACCCGGGTTGATCCGTCGGGCTCGCGAGCGTCTCGTCGAAGTACGCGACGGCGTGTTTGCCGTCCGGCGCGACGGCGATCGCGTTCGACCCTTGCTGCACCTTCACGCTCGTGGTCGTCGAAACGCCGTTGGCGGTCCGGATGATGGTCGCGTCGTTCGAGCCGACGTTCAAGACGACCGCGCTGTCCGTCCCCGCGAGCGTCTGGAGATAACGCGGTTGATCGCCGGCCTCGACGGTCTGAATCGCCAAGGTCGCCGCGTCGATCACGGCAACGGTGTCGCCGTCGGGGTTCGCGACGTACACGTAGTGCTGGCCGGCTTGCGGAAGTTGGAAGCTCGCCTTCGCTTCGGTCTCCGGCGGCAGCGCGACGCCCGCATCCGCCGGCGAAAAGCCTGCGGAGAAGCCGCCAGCGCCCGACGCCGCGCCAAACCCACCGCTCTGGTCGCTGCCCGAGGGCACCGCCGGAACATCGCCCCCCGAACTGCCGTTGCTCGACGAAGAAAGACTCCCGCAGGCGACGACCGTCCCCACACCGACGGCTGCGCACAAACAAGTGTGCCACCCCAATTTCATGGACGGCACATGGAGCAGGAAGCGCGCCAGTCCTGGGCGCGGCGTTCGGGACGGCCCTAAAATGGCTCAAAAAGCGGCTTCGATCGAGGCAATGTGGGCCGCCCGCGCCGCTTGTGCGGAACACGTTCGGGGTGCGGGCCACGACACGCGCGTCAGGTCGCGGCACAACTCGTTCGTCGCGTGACAGCCCGAGCGTCGGCAACCGTTCGCCGTCTCGCGCTCAGAGCGTCATGGCTTGGAGCGCGTCACGCAACGGGCGCCCCGCGGTGACGCCGAATCGCGCTTCGTACTTCGACGAGTCGAGGCTCAGATCGCGTGCGCGGGGTTCGAGCGCCGGAGCATCGTTGCGACTCACGGAGCGAACGCCCTCGGCCGTCACGCCGAGCACCTCGGCGAGGACGAGGCCGATGTCGAACCGCGACCATCGTTCTCGACCACCTGCATGGACGATTCCAGTGAGCTCGCTCTCGGCGCAGCGTACGAGCACGGTCGCGGCGTCCTCGAGCCAGAGCGGCGTCCGGAACTCGTCGTGAAAGAGGTTGAGCGGCTTTCCCTCTCTAAGGGCTTGCACTTGCGACGCGAACGTCGTCGGTCGAGGCGTCGCCGGCATTCCGTAGAGGAGCGGCAAACGTACGACGAGAGCGGCGGTTCCTCCGAGCGCCGCTCGTTCGCCGTCGAGCTTCGAACGACCGTAGGCCGACAGCGGTCGCGGCTCGGACGATTCGGAATGGGGCGCGGCCTCGCCGTCGAACACCATGTCCGTCGACACGAACACGAAGCGGCCGCCCACGTTTTCGGTGGCTCGCGCGAGACACGCGGTGGCAAGGACGTTGATGCCGCGCGCGTGCGCTTCGTTCGCGTGCGCGCCGGCCACGCTGGAAATCGCTGCCGCGTGAACCACGAGTCGGGGCCGGCATTCGCGAACGAGCGCAATCACGGCGTTCGCGTCCGCGAGCTCGACGCGTCTCGACTCGCCGAACGACGGAACCGGACCCGACGGCGAAGCGACGCCGAGTGCTCGAGCGCCGTCACCGACGAGCTTCCGAAAGAGCACGCCTCCGAGTTGGCCGCCGACGCCGGTGACGAGCACGGTCATGCGCCGACCATTTCACCACGAGCGGCCCGTCGCTGTCGACGTGGCGAACGGAGCGCGCCTGGCGCGAGCCCCGTCACGGCTTCGTGCGCGCG
>DATBBD010000852.1:0-4595 GCA_036271175.1 Polyangiaceae bacterium
CGACCTTGGCCGGCGGAGACATGTTCTCGCAATCGGCCGATGCGGTGATCGGCGGCAGATTGCAGTTCATGCTGCCGCTCCGATCGATCAGGAACAACACGGTGATGGCCTGGCCACCGCAGGTGTCGTTTCCCTGCGGCGTCGTGACGAAAATGTCCGGAGTTCCGCCGCTGCCTCCTGCCGTCGTGCCGCCAGTTTGGTTCGACGCACCGCCCTCGCCGAGCGACGTCGTGCCCCCCGCTCCGCCCGACGCGAACGCGTCGCCCGAGCCGCCGCTCGACGCGCTGAACATCGACCCGTTCGACGCATTCGAGCCGCAAGCCATGACCGCCCCGCCAATGGCCAGGGCCGCGAACGCCGTGATCCGACTCAGTTCGCTTGCCATGTTGCGCTCCAGGGGCCGGTGCACGTAGTTCCGCCGAATTGCGGTCCGCCGATGAGCGTCCATGTGCCGCTCAATCCGGGGCCAGTAGCCGAGAACGACGCCGCCATGGGTCCGGTGAAGGAGCCGCCGGACGGGAACGGCGGAATCGAAACGGTGCCATCCTGCAGGGATCCGTCGAAGAGTCCATTGAGACAATCGAGCTTGCCGACCACGGTGGCTCCGAGCTGAAGAATGCCGACCGCGGTGCTCTTCAAGGTGCCGCCGCTCACGTCGAGGAACTCGCCGTCCTGTCCTTGGTCGAGCTCGAGGTCCACTGGGCCGCTTACCATGAAACCGCTACTGGCGTCGGCAGTAGCGCCGGGAAATCCGGCCGGAAAACGAATGTCGCACTGGTACGTCCCGACGTAGTGCCCCGGCTTGCAGAGCTGCTCACCGCCCCCGTCGGGATTGGTCTCGGGCCAATTGAAGAGACCGGGGTCCGGGCCGCCCGAAGGCACACCGCCGCCGCTTGCCGTCGGAAGTGTCGACGTCGCACCTCCGGTTACGGATCCGGGAGGCGTCGCGCCAAATCCGCCTGTGCCGCCAGAGCCGCCCGACGACGCGAACGTCGACCCGCCAGAAGCCGCCGCGGCGGTTCCGCCCGTATTCGTGGGGGCCGGCTGAAAATTGGCGCCACTATTCGCCGCGCAGGCGGCGATGCCGAGCGCGAGCGACGCGCTGCCCGCGCTTACGGCGCGCCGGCGAAGGAGAAAAAAGTTGGGGGATCTGCGCATAGCCAAGGGTCACCTTTCCGAGGTTCGACGTCGCTTGGGCCGCAGACCGACGCAGCCGGCTCAGTCACCGACTAGTGTGTGATTGCTTTACACGCCGCGACTTTCTGATCCGTCGCGCACTTTTTTGAGGCCGTTTCCGATCTCAATTTGGAAAGGTCGCCGTGGGCGGTTGGTACGAACTTGGCAAAACGCGACGGTACGACGACGTGTTTTGTCGTGAAATCCGTACGATACGGCTCGCAGCGCGAGCGGTCGTCGCGCTCGCGATCTCGCGCGGTTTCGCCGCTGTTCGCGGCGCGGCATCGCTCTTCGGCATCGGAGGCGCCGCCGGCATTGCGGCCGTCGCCGGAGGTGTGTCGAGCGACGGAGCCGTGCCGGGAAGGTCGGTGTCCGCGACGTGCCCCTGAGTCGAGGCGGGCGCTTCGCGATCGTCGCGCGGCACGTCGCTCGGAGCGGGCTCGACGCCCAGCGTCGATGCTTCCGACGGCGACGCCGTGAGGCGAAGCGCGGCGCCGAGGAGCGACACGGCGCCGAGCGCGGTCACGACCGCGACCACGACGCGCTTCAGCCTTCTCCGTCGTGAAAGCTGCTCCGGCGTCGCGACGTCCGGCGGCGGCGTGACCCAATCCTCGAGCTTGACGGGGGCGAGCGACTGCGGACCACCGTCGTAGGTGCCGTCGGTTCCTGCTCGAAAAAATTCGTCTTCGTGTGCGTGGCCGGGATTTTCCACTCAGATCCCCTGGGTGCGCCGGGGTTTAGGCCCGAGAGCCGTTGGTCCCGGCGACCCACGTCCAGACGAATCCGCCACAGGACTGGACTCCAAAGTCTGCGGATTTTGCCAAAAGAGAATCACTGGTCGGGACGGGTTTTGGCTTGGCGTTTCTGCCGCAGACCGACGTCGCCGCCGGACCTGAGTCGCCGGGTAGTTTGTTATTGGTCGCTCGGAGCGGACTTTCTGATCTCGTGGACTTTTTTGTTCCCCTCAGGGGCACGCGAGAGTGGCCGAGCCGGCCGTCAAGGTCCTGGCGGCTCTTCGACCGCTCGCTCGCGTGCTTTTTCGACCGACAACGCATAGCGGCGGCAATGTTCGAGGTACGCGCGCTCGTGGACGCCGATCAAATGAACGACGCTCGACCAGAGCCAGCTTGGCGCGTCGAGCCAGCGCGTCGCCGATCGTTCGAGGTCACGTTGCCACGCCGCTCGCGTCGGCCCGTCGAGCTGCCGTGCGTGGGCCACACCCACGATCCGCGCCAGGGCGCGCGCGGTGGCTCGCGCCTCGATGTCGTCGAGCATCTCGAGCTCGATCTTCAAATCCTGGGGCATCAGCTCGCGCACGAAGATTTCGTGGCCGGCGATCGTCCCCGAGAGCATGCGCTCTCCGAGCGTCGGTGAGAGCGCTCGCGCGCCCTGTACGACGCGCTCTCCTTGATGCGCGGGGACCCGGGCCTGGTCGCGAATCGGCGCGAGCGGAGCCATCGCCTCTTTCAAATCGAGCAGCGAGTAGCCGCCGCTCTCCTGACCGTGCCCGAGCACGTCGACGAGCGCCGCGCAACGCCACTGGCCGAGCGAGCTACACCCTTTGACCCAGTAGGCGGCGTCGAGCACGCGGATGCTCGCATCGTCGTCGCGCGCGTCGATCCGCGTGATGAGCCGCCGCACGTGCTCCCGGTCGAGGAAGCGATCGACCGATTCGCGTTCTTCGGTCGACAGGGACAGGAAGCGATTTCCGCGCGGGAATTTGGGCTTCTTTCCGATGCGTTCGCGTTGCAGATGCCGCCACTTGCGCCGGAGCGCCGCGCGAATGACGAATCGAACGGCGGTGCTGTCCGACCGTGAGCCTTCTTCGCCGGGGTGCTCGAACGCGTCGAGGTAGCCGCACATCAACTCTTCGACGAGCCGCGCGGTGACCACGCCGGGAAGATCCGAGCTGCGGGCCGCCATGGCCAGCGACAGCGCGAGGCGCACCAGATCGTACACCGGATTTCCGGGTACCGTTTGATCCAGATCACGGAGCTCGACCTCGATGAACTCGTCGGCGCGCGCGATCGGGCCGAGGTTACCGACGTGCGCGTCGCCGCAGATCCACACCGTGGGTCCGTCGGGAACCGAGCGGCCCTCCGACGTCGAGAGCCATTCGTAAAATCGCTCGGTGCTGCCCCGCACGTAGGCGTGCGCATCGCGCGCCATCTTGAGCTGTCGCCGCGTTTGCAACGCCGGCAAGCGTTGCTCCTGAGTCAGCGCGACGTCGTGGCGCATGCGCGATCAATGCTTCGGGAGCCGGAACCAGAACCGCGCGCCCTGCCCGAGTTCGGTCTGGACGTGGATCACGCTGCCGTGCGCCTCGAGGATCTGTCGCACGATCATCAGCCCGAGACCGGTCCCGGACTCCTTCGCGCCGCTCGCTCGCATGTAAGGATGCGTCAAGGTCGGTACGAACGCCGCGTCGATGCCGGGCCCGGTGTCTTCTACGCAAACCTCGACCTGATCGTCGATAGTGTGGACCGTAAGCCTGACTTTTCCGCCGCTCGGCGTGAACTTCACCGCGTTGGTCACGAGATTCGTGATCACCTGCGCGAGCCGGACGCGGTCACCGATCACGGTCGCCGACGTGCCGTCGTTCGACGAGACGAAGGAGTGTTTCGCCGCGTCGATGACGGGTTGCAGATCGTCGAGCACGTCCGCCACGAGTGCCACCAGATCGACCGGCTTTTTCTCGATTTGATACGCCGGGCTCTCGAGGCGCGCGAGCTCGAGAAAATCGGTGATCCACTCGACGAGCGAGCCGACGTGCTTCTTGATCTTCAAGAGGTCGGTGATGACGGCGTCGTTCAAGGCGCCGCGTCCCCCCGCGACCAAGAGCTCGGTGCGAAGCAAGATCGAGCTCAACGGCGAGCGCAAGTCGTGGGCGATGATCGCGTAAAAGTCGAGGCGTTGGGCCTCCCGCTTCCGGCGCTCGGTGACCTTGCGCAGGGCGACCGTCGTGTTGCCGCCCTCGTCGCTCGAAAAGAGCCGCACGACCGGCGCGTACACGTCTTGTCCGATGGCCACGTCGCCGAGCGACGTCGGTGTCGTCGGGTGCTCGCTCTCGAGACTGATTCCCGGCACGAGCTCTTTCGCCGGCTTGCCGTGGATTTGTTCCAGTGAAAGGCCGAGGGCGCGAGCGGCTTCCGTGTTGGCGTAAGAGACGCGCCCTTCCGCGTCGAGCGCGAGAAGAGCGTCGGGCGCCGTGTCGAGCACCAGGCGTAGTGAACGCTCGGCGCGCTCCGCTCGCTCGAGGAGCTCCTTGGATCGGACCAAAGACGCGACGCGAGCGCGTAACTCTTCCTCGGCGTAGGGCTTCGATAGGTAGTCATTTGCTCCCGCGGCGAGCCCTTCGACCACTTGTTCAGTGCGCTGATGACCAGTCAGAAGCAGGATGGCGATCGACTGCGTGCCTC